>NZ_WJIE01000025.1 GCF_009649845.1 Polyangium spumosum | reverse complement strand
CCTACGCAAGAACCTCTTCGACCTGCGGCGCCACGCCGTCGTGCTGAACCTGGAGGCGATCCTACGTCGCAGCGGCTTCGCGAAGGCCGCGTAATTCAGGTGGGGCTCGAACTGTTCGGCGCTCTAGCGGCGCTTGGCACGCGGGATCCGAGTAGGCAGCAATCACCGCGCTACACTTCCCGCCAAGCGGGGCACCGCACTCGCAAGGCGTGCAATCATGCGAGTCGTCGACTCCGGTATAAAGCGTAATGCGGCTCGGATATTCCGTCGGACACTCGGGGAGATTATCGGGATCCACCGGGTCAACGTACGAAAGGCAGTATCGGAATCCCGGCGGTGGCGAGGCTTTGGGCTGGCAAACTTCGTTGGATGCCGCGCAAACTCCCTCGGCTTGCCCCTGGCATGCCCGCCCGAACATGCCCCACGAATAAGGCCCGTTTGCCTTTGGCGGGGGCGGCGTCGCGACAACATTACAGCCGCTCAGTGTTGGCGGCGGGATCGACACGGATTGAAACGCGCCTGCTGGAATCGTTGCGCCCGTCGCACATGCGCCATCCCAAGCAACCGGAGCATCGAACGGGATCACGTCCGGGCCGCCGCAACTATTCGCAAGGTCTGCGCCGATGGTTGGGGGCAGCTCGCATTCTGCCGGCTCGCATTGACATACGGGGCAGTCATTGCCCACGATAAGCTCGGCGAAGCCCTCGTCGTAAAATCCCTTTGCTTGCGGCGGACAATCTGGCGCGGTTCCCTCGAAGGCGGAACCGTACCACAGAAGAACGGGATTTTGCCGAAATCGCTTCGGGCCCATGGATACGCATTCCCCATCGCATTGCAGGGGTAGGGTCGTGCCGGGGCGTGGAGAAAAGCGATAGCACGGATCCGGATCCCCGTACTCATCCTTATGGTTCGGGTCCGGATCGGCACAGGAGAAAACGACGTCGGTCATATCGTAACAGGCGCCGACCAAAAGCGACGCTACCACCAGGGGAAACAGGCGCCTCATTATTTTGTCTCCTTCGACCCAACCATGGGAATAACAATGGACGCGGTGACGCCGTAGATGCCAAATATGGGAAACGGGCGCCATTGTTGATCCTCGCGCCCATCGACGATCACTCGTGTCGGGGGCAACATAAGCCCAAGCTCTGCGAAGGGCCTAATATGCAAAGACTTGGCAACCCGCAGCTCTAAACCGGGGCCGGCCGTGAACACTCCGTGTAATTTTGTTCCAATCGCGCCGTTAGTCAATGGTCCAGGGATCCGCTGCTCCGCGCCCCATGTCTCAATTAGTCCGAAATTGGCCGATGTGCAAAAGCCAAAAAGGCCACGAATGATGCAACCGTTAACACCAATCGTCACGTCGTAGCCGTAGACAGGTGCATTATACAGAACTCTTGACGTGGGGGACCCGAACGCTAGCAGGTTGAGCCCCAACGCGTACCCCTCTTCCCATACTGCGTTAATCCGCATCATGCCGCCGACGTTGACGGGGAATGGTAACGCGCCGAAAGCGGTTCCCAGCGGACCAATCCCAATATGCAGCTCGTCGTGCCGCATTTTTTCCGGTGGCTTCTGCTCGCCTTTGGGGGCGCTATCCGAGCCCGAAGCCAAAGGCTCAGGTTTTCGAGTACGCAAAGGTGATTCCGCGCGTGCCGGACGTTCGCACGTCGCAATCAAGAGGATAATGGCCAGCGATGATCGGATGATCATGGAGTTTGCCGTACATCGACCACGGCGCGGGGTCAAGGTCCGGATTCGCCGGGGTCAAACCTTTGCGCCGAGCTTCGCGAGGGCTGCGCCGTGCGTCGCGCCGAGCTTCGCGAGGGCTGCGCCGTGCGTCGAGAGCGCCCCGAGGGCTGCGCCGTGCGTCGCGCCGAGCTTCGCGAGGGCTGCGCCGTCGAGCACGACCGCGCCGAGCACCCCGAGGGCTGCGCCTCGCGCGTCGAGAGCGCCCCGAGGGCTGCGCCGTGCGTCGCGCCGAGCTTCGCGAGGGCTGCGCCGTCGAGCACGACCGCGCCGAGCACCCCGAGGGCTGCGTCTCGCGCGTCGAGAGCGCCCCGAGGGCTGCGCCGTGCGTCGCGCCGAGCTTCGCGAGGGCTGCGCCGTCGAGCACGACCGCGCCGAGCACCCCGAGGGCTGCGCCTGGCGCGTCGAGAGCGCCCCGAGGGCTGCGCCGTGCGTCGCGCCGAGCTTCGCGAGGGCTGCGCCGTCGAGCACGACCGCGCCGAGCGTCGAGAGGGCCCCGCCGAGCTTCGCGAGGGCTGCGCCGTCGAGCACGACCGCGCCGAGCACCCCGAGGGCTGCGCCTCGCGCGTCGAGAGCGCCCCGAGGGCTGCGCCTCGCGCGTCGAGAGCGCCCCGAGGGCTGCGCCGTGCGCCGTGCGTCGCGCCGAGCTTCGCGAGGGCTGCGCCGTGCGCCGTGCGTCGCGCCGAGCTTTGCGAGGGCTGCGCCGTCGAGCACGACCGCGCCGAGCGTAGAGGGCCCCGCCGAGCTTCGCGAGGGCTGCGCCGTGCGCCCCGTGGGCTGTGTTATTCGTGCTCGATCGGCGACGAATCAACGTCAGCTTCGGCCGGATCAACGGCGCGCGCCCGGCCGTCATGCGCCCCACGCAATCGCCCCGCCCATGCAATTGCGATTTCATCGGGCACATTGTCACGGATGCCGGACAACGGAAAATAGCATCCGTCTTGCTCGGGCGAGGACGCAATCGCTAGAATATGAACCTCGCGCTTGCTGTTGTTGATTATTGAATGGGCGATGCCGGTGCCCGCGCATAGCGCGATCGTGTCTCCCCGGCGCAGTGGATAGAGTTCCCCATCGATCCACGCGTCGGGTTCCCCCTCCAATACGTAGACGAACTCCTCCCGGTGGGTATGCGCGTGAGGCGACGACGAGCGATGTCCCGGAGGCAAGATTTCGTGCTGAATTCGCAACTGGCAAAGCCCCGCGGGCCCGGACAGATCCGCAACGGCGGCAAGTGGCTCGCCCGTTGAAATGATCTTGGCCGTGCGGCGCGGCGATTCCGATTGATTGACGATGTAGCTAGGGCGTTTCATTGGTACGATGCCGGCAAGCATCGCACAAGGCGGGGCGCCTGTCGAGGATCAGTTTGCCGGCGAAAGCTCGCCGCGATCATCCACGAGAAAATGCTCGATCTTGAAGTTGTCGAGCGTAGCCCCGAACTTCGCATATAGTGCGATATGCCTGGGATCCGAATATGCGTCACGCTTCGCCGCGAAGAAATCGCGATCGTACCACGCGACGCCGAAACGGACCTGCATATCACGGATCATGACCTTGGCCCAATCCCAAGGGTTCTCGCGATTCGCGGCGAAGCGCCGATCGGATTCCTCCAGATGGCGAATGCACGCGTCGAGGTCTTCCTTTCGCGAAAGCGTGATCTCGACGCTCGTGAAGGCGCGAAGGACCTTGCCGCTCGCTTGGCGTCGTCCGCCCTCCTCTCCCGGAAGGATCACGGTCCATCCGTCCTCCGTCGTATACGGCACGAACGCGCTGGGCTGCCCGATCCCCAGCAAATCGGACGGCTGCTCCTGCGATTGCATAAGCTCTCCTTTGTCCAGCCCTCGAATGGGCGGATCACCATTCTACGCATTGTCAGCCATAGATCGAGGGAAAACGCGCAACCGCGTCGAGCTTCGCGGCGGCTGCGCCGTCGAGCATGAGCGCGCCGCGGTGAGCCCTCCAGCGCTCCGCCGCGCCGCGTTGTTGACGGTCGCTCTTACTGTAATAAGCCGCTCCCGAAGGGGTGTAATAACTCACGGGGGCCCGATCGCGCCGAGCGTCGAGTGAGCGCCGCGAGGGCTGCGCCGTCGAGCACGACCGCGCCGAGCGTCGCGAGGGCTGCGCCGTCGAGCACGTCGGAACGCTCGGTTTAACCGAAGGATCGACGTGCAGGACCGAAATCCTAGCGCCTGTCGTTGTGCGTGCGCCCCGCCCGCGATCAATCATGAGGCAGAGCGTGCAGGTAATCCACGTGGATTACCGCGCTACGTAAGATAGGTAAAATGGCCGCGCCGAGCGTCGCGAGGGCTGCGCCGCGCCGAGCACGACGCGCCGAGCTTCCCAGGGCCGCGCCGAGCGTCGAGACCGGCGGAAGGGCCGCGCCGTCGAGCACGACCGCGCCGAGCTTTCCCCGGGCCGCGCCGTCGAGCACGACCGCGCCGATCGTGAGGGCCGCGCCGAGCGTCGCGAGGGCTGCGCCGTCGACCACGACGCGCCGATCGCCGTGAGGGCCGCGCCGTCGAGCACGACCGCGCCGATCGTGAGGGCCGCGCCGAGCGTCGCGAGGGCTGCGCCGTCGAGCACGACGCGCCGATCGCCGTGAGGGCCGCGCCGATCGCCGTGAGGGCCGCGCCGATCGCCGTAAGGGCCCGCGCCGTCGAGCACGACGCGCCGAGCTTCCCCACGACCGCGCCGAGCGCCGCGAGGGCCGCGCCGTCGAGCACGACTGCGCCGAGCTTCCCAGGGCCGCGCCGTCGAGCACGACCGCGCCGATCGCCGTGAGGGCCGCGCCGAGCGTCGCGAGGGCTGCGCAGTCGAGCACGACCGCGCCGAGCGTCGAGCACGCCCCGAGGGCGGCGCCGTACCCCCGTTCTCCGCACCGGAGAACAGCGCGCCGTTCCGGGCTTTCTGGCTACATCTCGCGCGGTTTCGCGTGGATCCGAGGGCCGCGTATCTTCGGCGAAGAAACGGAGCCGGGGAGGGCCGCGCCGAGCGTCGAGAGCGCCCCGAGGGCTGCGCCGTCGAGCACGACCGCGCCGAGCGTCGAGAGCGCCCCGAGGGCTGCGCCGTTCGTGGGGCTGTGTGTCAGGGCGGCGATACCAGCGCGGCAAGCGCAACGAGGGGGCGCGGCTCGCCTTCCGCCATGGCGTCGAACATGGCGCGCGCTAGGGCGGCGTGCTCCCTCGCCTCGGGGCTGGTCGTGGCGCGGTGTGTCGCCATGGCAAGCGCGTCGAGCACGGGACCGATCTCCGCCATCGTCCACCCGCGGGCGCGCCGCGCGTCGATGTCACTCCGGAGGATCGCGGGGGCGACACCCACGCGAGCAAGCCGCGCGAGCAGGTCTAGCGAGACGTCCCGATCTACTTGCTCGATGCGTGCGCGGTAGACGTCGAAGTCCTGGATCCACCGTTCGACTAGCGCTTGTCCCTCGGGAGAGCTCACGGGGCGGAACATGCCGGACGGGCGCACGAGCGTCCAGGGAGGAAGGGGGGGCCGACCTCACGGTCGAGCACGCAGCCCTACGCCCCGAGGGCTGCGCCCTACGCCGTCAAGGGCTGCGCCCTACGCGCCGAAATCCGCGCCGTCGAGCACGACCGCGCCGAGCACCCCAAGGGCTGCCCCGTTGTGTTGTCACGCATGTCTCGGGTCCGTGTGTCTCGCGAGACAAGCCCCCCCGAGACAACGTGACAAGAAACGCGCGCCCTCCGCGCACGTCCCCCTTGACAAGCGCCCCGAGGGCTACGCCGTCGAGCACGACCGCGCCGAGCGTCGCGAGGGCTGCGCCGTCAAGGGGCTTGTAATTAGTTCAGCATTTTGTGTGCTAATTCGGGGCCTAAGTGCCCGGAATTAGGCCCGTCAAAAGGATCCGGGGAATTGAATTAGTTTAGGGTGTTTATTAATTCTGGACGAGCGAACGGCAGCAAACCCCTTGAAACGAAGCGCCGCGAGAGCCCCGACAATTATTTTGCCTACAAAACACGGTCTTTGCGCCACGGCGGAGGGACGAGGGCTGCGCCGTCGAGCACGACCACGCCGAGCGCCCCGAGGGCTGCGCCGAGCGGCGCGAGGGGGCGCGCGTCAAGGGGAAGCGTTCCGCGTGGCTCACGAGGGGCTTGTGGGCTTGTGGCTACAAGAGGCTTGTGGCCCAAGACCCACGGCTACAAGCCGGAAGCGCGCGCGGGGGCTTGCGTGCGCCGCGCGGCGTGCGAGGGCTGCGCCGTCGACCACGACCGCGCCGAGCGAGACTTACGATAAGTCGCGGCGCGCTGCGGTGTGCTGGGTGTGCTGAACGGTCGACTGTGCCACGGCACACTCGCGGAGCGGGACACACTGCGCGGCGAGCGGGACGCTTAGCGTAAGCGGTCCACGCGAGGGGACCGCGCGCCGCCTCCCGCGGTCCCCTCACGCGCTCACGCAAGGCGCGCTCTCACGCGTGAGACTGCGCCCGCGTGAGACTGCGAACGGCGGCGCCGCCAAGGGGGCGGCTCGCATGCGAGCCGCGACGCCACGCCTTGCGAGTCTTGCGGGGAGTGCTGCGCCGTGCGTCGCGTCGAGCGCCGCGAGGGCTGCGCCATCGAGCACGACCGCGCCGAGCGTCGTGAGCGCCCCGAGGGCTGCGCCGTGGGTTCGTCGGGGCGCGAGACTTAGCGTAAGCATCGGGGAGGGCTGCGCCATCGAGCACGACCGCGCCGAGCGTCGAGAGCCCCCCGAGGGCTGCGCCGTGGGTTCGTCGGGGCGCGAGACTTAGCGTAAGCATCGGGGAGGGCTGCGCCATCGAGCACGACCGCGCCGAGCGTCGAGAGCACCCCGGGGGCTGCGCCGTGGGTTCGTCCCGTGGTCCTGTCGACTAGTCGTTACGGGACCGCGTCTCCCCCTCAAGGTTGACGGGGCTCGTGATGGGCGTGTAGCTTGGCCATCATGAGACAGATCGCGCTCGCATTGCTCACATTCTCCCTCGCTGCGTGCTGTAACCTCGGAAAGAATTCGTCGCCCTCGTCGGAGAGCGAAACGACGAATAATTCGGCAGCTACGGCGACACCAACCCCAGCGGCGGCGGCTGCGCCCGCGCGCAGCTTTGCGGATCGGCCATCTGCGAGGGTTTCAGTCAAAGACATTCTTGACGAATACAAAAACAATGAGGTGCGAGCCGATAGTAAATTCAAGGATAAAATTATTCAAATTCATGGAAAGGTTGGTGACGTAAAAAAGGATATCACCGACAGCATCTATGTTACCGTGGGAACCGGCGCAATGTTGGAAATCCCAGAGGTGCAATGCTTTGTCAGAGACAGCGAAACGAAGGCGGCGGCCTCGTTGAACAAGGGCGATGAAGTGACCGTTGTGGGGCACGTTGACGGGCTAATGATGAACGTGCTTGTCAAGGATTGCGTGATCAATCCAGACATGAAGCTTTGTGAGCGTGTGCGCGTTGCAATGGGAGGCGCCGGCGAATGCAAGGCGGGCGAGCTGGCCACAATACATATGCCGGACAAGACAGAAATCGCAGTGATTTGTGTGGCCGAGAAAGAGAAGTTGGATAAGGCTACGGCTGCTGCCGCGACCGAGCTTAAAGACAAGCGCGCGGCCCTGGTCACGTCGTCGCAATCTTTGTGCGTAGCGGTGATGGGCGCGGAGAAGGGGCCTATTCCGCAGCCATTGATTGATAAAGTGCAGAAAGCCCTCGATGCCCTATAGGCCCACCGATCGGCGGACACGTAACCCACCTAAACGACGGCAGTTATGCGCCGCGCGTCGGCCCCGAGGGGCTGCGCCGTCGAGCACGACCGCGCCGAACGTCGAGAGCGCCCTGGCTGCGCCGTGGGTTCGTCGGGCGGCTTGCGCCTGATTGGCGTTAGTTGTATGGCGTCGAGCGCCGTTGGCATTCTGGAAGAGGGACCGCATGAATATTGATATTCACGAAACGGTTGATTCGCTCAACGATCCTCGTTTGCGGGAGCAGTTTATGCGCGAGATTCGCGACAAACTCCGGGAAGCGAGCATCTACCCGTCGTCCACATTGAACGCCCTTGACGCGCAATTGCTCGACGCGCCCATGTATCTTTACGAGGATGGCTCCTTGACAATCGTAACGCCCGCACTCGGCGAAGATGGTGCTCTGGATATCGACGGTCGAGAATTCTCGATTAAGGTTCAATATATCGCTCTCAGGTCAGAGTTTTCCAGGGTAGATTTTAATGCAGGCAAGGTGGTCTGGTCGCGGGGGCCCTAATCGCGCCGCGTCTTGCGAGGGCTGCGCCGTCGAGCACGACCGCGCCGAGCGGTGGCGCGAGACGGCGCGGGAAGGGGGCGCCCTGCGTTCCGGCGCGCGGGATGGCCCCCCGACCCTTCCCGCGCGCCGAGCGCCTGCTAGGGCGCCTGCTAGGCGTCTCCGGGCGGAAGCGCGCCCACGTGCTCCACACCCCCCGTGAGCATCGGGCGAGCAGGGCGCCGCGGATCGTCGCTCGCATGATCGAGCGTCGCGGGATCGGGCAGGCGTCCTTCCGCGTACCGGACGGCCATCGTCGCGGCGTCGCTCCATTCGATGGCGATCCCCTCCGGACCAATCTTGATCCCGTCGAGCATCGCGCCGAGCGCCGCGCGCCGAGCAGGGACGCCCATCGTCCCCCATTGCGCCACGATCGAACGCAACCACGAAAGCGCACCCTTCCGGTTGTCGACCGTATCGGCCGAAGCTTCCGCGGAGAGCGCCCGTTCCTCCGCGTCGATCGCGGCAAGCTCGCGCTCGATCCGCGCCGCTTCCGCGCGGATCACGTCCATCCCCCACTGACCCGAGGAGACCATGGACACGAGGTTGCTCCGCGCCGTTACGAGCTTGGCGCGCTGCACCCTGAAATTCGGCGCATGGGGGGACGGCGGGGGCGCTTTCGACAGTTGGCCGTCAAGCGCCTTGAAGTGCCGCGCCGCGAGCCTTTCGATCTTCGGATCGATCTCGTCCTGCCGATTCCAGGGCGCCCCCATGCACCGCTCGCGCGTGGCATTCTTCAATTCCGGCGCGTAGCGCTTCCGGCACACGTAATACCCCGCGTGCTTATTCTTCTCGCTTGCAGGCTTGGCCGTGATCATCGATCCGCAAATGGAGCAACGGGCGAGCCCTCGGATCAACCATTCCGAGGTGATCGTGTCCGTGCGAGGCTTGCGCCCGTAGGAGCGCCGTCCCGCTAGCGCGTGCTGGGCCGCGTGCCACATTTGCAGGGAAACGATCGGTTCGTGCGCGTCGACCCATTCCGCGGGCTTTTGCGTCAACTGGCGGTTTTTGTCGGGCCGGACGGGCGTGGTCGCGATCTGGCCGGCGTACATTCGGTTTTTGAGCAATTGCAGGATCCAGACGGTCCGGAACATCGCGAGTCCTGCATAGGTCGTCTGGCAATGGAGCGCGATGTCTCGCGCGCTCTTGCCTGCAAGGCACATGTCGAACATTTCGCGAACGATCGGCGCCTTGACCGGATCGATCTCCAATCGGCGCGGCTTATCGTGTGCGTCCGCGCCCTTGGCCCGAACGTAGCCGAACGGGGGCTGTCCCTCTACGAATTTCCCGAGGGCCCGCAGCCGCTTTCGATTGCCTTCTGTGCGCTCCCGAATGCGGGCCCGCTCCATCTGTGCGATCGACGCCCACAGGGCCATTTGCGTCTCCCCCTCGGGGGTAGAGGCGTCGAACCGTTCAGCGAGAGACAGGAAGCGAGCACCCCGCTTGATGATGTCTCGCACGGCGGAGATCGTAAAAACGATATCGCGAGAGAACCGATCGAGCTTCGCCACGACCACGAGATCCCCCGGGCGGACGGCCTTTAGCAGGGCTGCGATCTTCTCCCGTTTCTCTTGTGACTCGACGCCGCCCGATTCCGTTTCTTCAAAGTCAATCGGATCCGGGAGGCGGGCGTACTGACAGTAACGCCGGATCTCCTCGTCCTGCGCGTCGAGCGACGTGCCCGATCGCATTTGCTCCATGGTCGAGACGCGCCGATAGGCGAGGACTCGCGACGTCCCCGCGTGAGGACCGTTGACCGTGAGGACCCGCCGAACCGAGGAAGGATCCGCGATCGTGGGCCCTGCGTTCACGACCGCGGGCGCATCGGGCGCCGCGTCGAGGATGGAGACCTCGCGCGGGGGGCTGACGTGCGCTCGATCCTGCGCCGTTCCGCGCGCCTTGCCGCCCTTGCCGCCCTTGCTGCTCTTGCCGCCCATGCTCGGGATGATGCCGGTCCTGGCTTCCATGGTCGAGACCTCTCGATCGGACTGCGTCACTACTGAACAAGCGATCAGCCTATTTGGCCGGGCAGCGGGTCGCTCTCAGTGTGTCGCAAGTTTTCGGAATCATTAAGTTTGCTGCCTAGGTAGTAGGTAGCAAATAGATTCCGGATCGGGAGCGGAGGCGGGGGCGGGAGCGGCGGCGGAAGCGGAGGCGGAAGCGGCGGCAGCGGCGGCGGCGGCGGTGGAATGGGCGGCGCGGGCGGCTCCGGTGGAATGGGCGGAAGCGGCGGCGGCGGCGGAATGGGCGGCTCCGGCGGCGTTGATCCGACCGGCGCGGGCGGCGGCGAGGTGACCACCGACGATGCCGGCTGCGGATGCCGCATGGCGCCGCAGACCGGGGGCTCGCCCGCGCTGGCGGTGCTGGGGCTCGGGTTGCTCTTCGGGTGGCGGCGTCGCGCGCGTCGCGGGTGATTTCAACCCAGGATCACAGCTCCCCTTCCCCCCGCCTCGCCTCCCTCCCTGCGGATCGTGGGTATTCCCGCGGCGAACCAATCCTCACATTTAGGGATTTCCTTCCCCGCCGACCTGTGGGACAAAACAAGCGACGCCAGCCGGCGCTGACACACCGACCGGCGTCTGACCCACAACCCCGCGCTAACCGGAGTCATGAGCTAATGACAACGCTACACCTGCGCCCGCCGCGGGCAAACTTTTCTGCGCCGCACGCCCTGCTCGCCCGCCTCTACCTCGAACACCGCAGCTTCCTTCGCCGCCTGCTCCTCACGCAGGCCATCCCCTTCCGCGACGTGGACGACCTCGTGCAGGACGTCTTCGTCACGGCCTGGCGCCGGCTCGAATGCCTGGTCACGCCGGAGCATGCTCGTCCGTGGCTCGTGGTGATCGGGCTCAACCGTGCGCGCAATCATCGGAGCCTCGCGCGCTTCGAGCGGGAGGTGTTCACTGGATTGGCGGACGATTTCGCCGAGCAGGGAGACACGACGTCCTCGGGGACGATCCTGCAAGCGATGTATGGGATGTTCCGGCTCAAGCGTTTCCTGGAGAAGAGCCGGCCGCGCATTCGGGCCGTGCTGGTCCCCTACCTGGAGGGGCATTCGGTCCGGGAGATCGCCGAGACGCTCGGGCTGAAGCTGAAGACCGTCTACGCCCGCGTGCGACTCGCCCGGGAGCGGCTGAAGAGGCTCGCGCTGGTGTAACTCGCGCGCCCTTCAACCAACGGGCTGCCCGGCGATGGGCGGCCCGCCTCCGCCACGCCCAAGCATGCCCGCACCCCGCGGAAGGCGCGTCGTGGCAACGGGAAACCCGACATGAACCCCAGGGGGCGTGATGCCACGAGGACCTGGCTCGTCACCGCCGTCTTGGGGTATGGTGCGCCGCCATGCACGAGATCGCTGCTTCGATGGCCGCCTTCGTCGCCTACGCCCACACCTTGAAGGGCGACGAAAAAGGGGAGGCACAAGTCTTCTGCGACCGCCTGTTCCGCGCCTTCGGGCACGCGGGTTACAAGGAGGCTGGCGCGACCCTCGAAGAGCGAGTGAAGCTCGCCGACGGCCGTACGAAGTTCGCTGATCTCCGTTGGGGCAAGCACGTCCTGATCGAGATGAAGAAGCGTGGTGAGCGCCTGGGTAGCCCGCGCATCTACAACCAAGTCTACGAGTATTGGCAACGGCTCGTACCGAACAAGCCACAGTACGTCGTCCTGTGCAACTTCGACGACATCTGGATCTACGAGTTCGACCAGCAGCTAGACGAGCCGATGGACCGGCTGAAGCTCGTCGAGTTGCCGAGCCGGTGGCCGGCCCTCAACTTCCTTCTGCCTCAACCGAAGAAACCGCTCTTCGACAACAACCGGCGGGAGGTGAGCGACGCGACTGCGCGCAAGCTGGGCGAGGTCTTCCGCGCGATGGTGGATCGTGGCGAGACGCGCGAGCGGGCCCAGCGCTTCACGCTCCAGTGCGTCGTCGCGATGTTCGCCGAGGACACGGATCTATTGCCACGCGGCCTGTTCACCGAGCTGGTGCACGATTGCCAGAAGGGGCAGAGCACGTACGATCTGCTCGGCGGGCTCTTCCGACAGATGAACACGGACAAGCCGGCGCGCGGGGGACGCTTCCGGAACGTCCGGTATTTCAACGGGGGCTTGTTCAGCACCATCGATCCTATCGAGCTCACACCTATCGAGTTAGAGCTGCTGGTGCAGGCCACGGATGAGAACTGGGCGCGTATCCACCCTGCCATCTTCGGCACGTTGTTCCAGGCGACGATGAACGAGGATGAACGGCACGAGCGAGGTGCTCACTACACCCCCGAGGCGGCGATCTTCGAGCACGTGGTGCGCCCCAGCCTCATCCAGCCCTGGCGCGCGCGTATCCGCGAGGCAGCAACCCTGAAAGAATTGCTCCCGCTTCGTGATGCGCTCACCAAGCTCCGCATTCTCGACCCGGCGTGTGGAAGCGGAAACTTTCTCTATGTCGCTTATCGCGAGCTGAAGCGACTCGAGCTCGAGCTGCTGGAAAAGGTACACGAGCGATTCTCGGCAGAAACGCGGCTCAAGGTCGGCTCGACGACCTCGATCCAGACGCGCCAGTTCTTCGGCATCGACAAGGATGCCTTCGCCGTCGAGCTGGCGAAGGTCACGCTCATGCTCGGGAAGAAGCTTGCGCTCGACGAGGCACACCACGCGCTCGACGTGGCCCAGGCCGAGCTCGGGCTCGATATCGATCAGCCCTTGCCATTGGATAACCTGGACGACAACATACAGTGTAACGATGCGCTTTTCTGCGAATGGCCGACCGCGGATCTCATCATCGGAAACCCGCCGTTCCAGTCGAAGAACAAGATGCAGCGGGAGTTCGGCGCCGAGTACGTGCGCCGCGTACGCAACCGCTATCCAGACGTGCCCGGCCGCGCAGACTATTGCGTTTACTGGTTCCGCCGCGCTCACGATGAGCTGAAGGTGGGCACAACGGCTGGGCTCGTCGGCACGAACACTGTACGGCAGAATTATTCACGCGAGGGCGGCCTCGACTACATCGTCAAGAACGGGGGCACCATTACCGAAGCGGTTTCGACGATGGTGTGGCCGGGGGAAGCTGTGGTTCATGTCTCCGTCGTCAACTGGCGAAAGGGTGAGGCGGAGGGGCTGAAGAAGCTGTCATGGCAGGAGGGTGATGACCGCAATAGCCCTTGGAAGGAGGTGATGCTGGACCGCATCCCTTCGTCCCTGTCGTCGAGCCTCGACGTGACCGGTGCCAAGGGTCTGCGAGCAAACGCAGAGGGAGAGGCCTGCTATCAGGGACAGACGCATGGTCACGAGGGGTTCCTGCTTTCACCCGATGATGCCCGTGCAGCAATCGCCGCATCCCAGGCGAATCGTGAGGTCATATTTCCGTACCTCATCGGCGACGACCTCCTAACCGGTACGGGACAGCCCAGCCGATGGGTGATCGACTTCCACCCGCGAGACCAGCTCGAAGCGCGCCGTTACCAGTTACCCTTCAGGCGAGTGAAGGAGCTAGTCTTACCGGATCGAGAAGACGCTGCAGCTAGAGAAAAGGCGCACAACGAGGGTCTCGAAAAAAGAGGGAACAAGCATCACGAGAATTTCCTGCGTCGCTGGTGGTTACTTAGTTATCCACGCCGGGATTTGATCACCAAACTACGTGACATCAATCGCTACATCGCGTGTTCACGTCTTACGAAGCGCCCGATCTTTGAATTTGTCTCTTCGGCCATCCGCCCCAGCGACGTCGTCATGGTATTTCCCTTGGAGGATGATTACTCCTTCGGCGTTCTCCAATCGGGGATCCACTGGGCATGGTTCAATGCGCGGTGCTCCACGTTGAAACGCGACTGGCGGTATACATCGAACACGGTCTTCGACAGCTTCCCATGGCCGCAGACTCCGGACGCCAAGCAGGTCGCCGCGGTGGCGAAAGCCGCGGTGGAACTACGCAAGCTACGACGAGAACTTGCCAGGCGGGACAAGCTGAGCCTGCGCGCAATGTACGCTTCGATGGAAGATCCAGGCAAGCATCCGCTGAAGGACGCGCACGCCTCGCTGGATGCCGCGGTTCGCGCAGCCTACGGGATGGGCGCCCGCAAGGACCCGCTCGCGTTCCTGCTCGACCTGAACCAAGCGTGCGCCGCACGCGAGGCCAAGGGCCAGACGATTACCGGCCCTGGACTCCCCCCCGGTATCCCGACCAAGGGACTTGTCACCAAGGACGCGATAGAGCCCCCCAGTCTGTGAGGACTCGCGGAGCGAGGGACCCCTACCGGTAGGATGCAACTCCCGAATATTTAGCTGTTGACGGCCAAGCGTGCCCGGCCGTACCCTCCTCCGCCACATCCCCGAGCGTGCATCGCGCTCGGAGGGAGAGAGGGGCCGACGAAATGCAATTGCCCGACGTGAATGCATCGAGCCAGGTTTACGAGAAGCACACCGATCATTTCCGCGGCGCGGCGGAGGGGTGGTCCGACGCCGAGACGCTGACGACGGCGCAACGCGCGGCCATCGTCGAGGCGGCGGCCGTCGTGTCCGTCGCCGCGGATGCGCTCGCCGGGGCCGTCGTCACGGAGAGCGCGTCCCGCAGGTCCGCTACAAAGCTCCGCGCGCGTTATGGTATTCGCGACATCATCCTCGACATGCGTATCATGGGCGTGAGTGACGCCATTTTGAACGGCCCCGCCATGCGGAGCCGTAACAATCCGGTGTACAAGCACGTCTTTCAGGAGGGCAGCGCCGGGGAGATCACCGAGGCCAAGCTCCGCGAGGAGCCCGAGCTCGCCGATCGGATCCTGGAGCGCCTCGCCGGGGTCGAGGAGTTTCCTGGAAAGGCCGCCGCCCAAGCCGGCCTCGCCGAGGCGCTCCAGAAGAGCCTCATCGCCCGCGACGCGCTCGACGAGGCCGAGATGGCGGAGAACAAGGCCGGCGACGCCGAGATCCAGGCGCGGCTCGCGGTCCGCGCGGCGCTCGAAAAGGCGTACGGTATGCTCCGCACCGCGTTCCCAGGGCAACGCAAGCTCGTCGAGTCGTTTTTCTTGCGACGCGAACGCGCCGCCAAGAAGGCCGCCGGCGGGAGCGGCGGCGCGGGCGACGAGGACTGAGCGCCGGAAAATCGCCTCCGTCACTGGCAAACTCCGCCCCGAGCTCGGGATCCTGCATTCGAGCATGTTCGAATGACGCGCAGGAGCCCCAAAACCCACCATTCCGACATTCCAAAGACACGCGCCGGACGACCGGCGCGCGGTTCGTGATCGTCAAATCGTCGCGCCGGGCGCCGCGGGAGCCTTCGGGCACGTCCAAACGCCGCGCCGTGCTTCCTGTGCATCGTTTGGACATTTTCAAATGTGCCCCGCGACACTTCCTGTGCATCCTTCGAGCATGTCGAAGAGGCCGCAGGAGGACCGGGGCGGGATTTGCGCGTGTCCGAAGGCTCGAACCTGCTTTCGGTGCGTGATTTGCCGGCCTCCGAGGGCGAAATCCGGCCGTTTTTGCGGTTTTGTTGCGGGGCGTTCAACGTCTGCGGCAGAAGGATCGGCAGGAAAGGCGCGGCCCCGCTCACCGCCGCGGGGGTGACGAGGCGTGGCTGCGCTCATCGAGGGGGGCTGCCCATGCTTCGCCGTGTCTTCGTCGCGTGTTTGCTGCTGATCCTGCTCGTCCTGCTCACGTCGCCTGCGTCCGGGCAAAAATGCAAGCGCAGGACGCCGATCCGATACATCGGCATCTGCGCGCACCCGCACGGCCCGTACAGCGAATGGACCTACGATTTCTCGGGCCATCCGGTGCTCGGCCCTGCGGCTCGGCAGCTCGTCGCCTGCCACGATGTCCTGCCGCTCTTCGTGTTCGATCCGCGCGCGGACCTGAAGAACCGGGGCTTGATGCCCATGAAGTTTCACGAAAAGGCGGTGACTTGCGAGCCGCCTCCCCCGCCCAGGCCAAAGCCTTCGCCTCCGCCCGCCCCCGCGCCCGAGAAGCCGTCCGCCTCAAAGAAAGAAGCGGAGGACGACGGAGGCGGAACCGGTCGCGGCAGCGGCGCGGACGAGCCCCGAAGCGTCGAGCAGCGCGTCGAGAAGTATCGCATTCCGCCCGAGGAATCGAGGCGGAAGGAGCCTGCGCCTCACGACCCGCGCTCGAAGGACATGGTGTTGCCGTCGGAGGGGATCCTGAGCAAGGAAGGCGTCTTGCCCTCGCGGGACGAGGTGCATCCGCCGAGATGCGTGGATGAGCATTGCTCGATGGTGGATCGCGGCGGCGCATTGCCGGAGATCCAGCATCGGCAGGGGCGACCGCTCGTGAGTGTGGTCTCCTGCAAGCAGACGAAGGAGGGGTGCAAGGGCGAAGACGCGGGCGACGGGACAGGCAAACAAAAGGCGCTGACGCCCCTCGAACGGATGGTCCGTGAGCTGACGATCGCCTCCGCGATGCTGAATGGCGAGTTCAATCACGACCTCGCGCGCAAGGACGGCAAGCGATTCGGTATCATCGGCGGGAGCAGCGAGGACGGCGTCGACAACGCCATCGTCCAGGCCGCGGCGGCGATTGCGCAGGTCGCCTCGGGGGTGCTCGTCGGGCAGGCGGAGACGTTCGCGAAGAAGCTGGAGGAGGCTTGCGCGAAGAAGGCGCCGCTCATCATCGAGGGGGCCGAGGAGCTGTCCAAGGAGACGGCGGAGCTCCTGGCCAAGCAGTACGGGGAGGAGATTACGAGTGCGCTCGCGCAAAACCAGACCATCGCCCCGTACGAGGTGCTGAGCAAGTTCACGGATGGCATGAAGGGGAGGTACGAGGCGCATCATATCCTGGAGGTCAACCAGGCGATCACGCACGGGCTCACGAAGGAGCTTGACAAGATACCGTCGGTGATCTTGACGGTAGCGGAGCACCGAGATTTCAATAGGATGTTCATCGCGGCGCGACCCGGGATCAGGAGCAAAGCCGATCTGTGGAAGGTGTATGAAGAGGCGTACAAGTCGTATCCACACTGGCTCGATGCCATCAAGCCATACTTCGGCAAGTGACCCAGTCGTCGATACGAGCAGGTTTCGATATGCGAACCGAAGTCAAGATTGATTTTGATGGGGCATGTTTGATGGGCGATCCCCATAGCCTCATGCGATCCGTGGGCTGTGGACCCGACGTCGTCGAGATGTTCGGCCCCGTGCTCAAAAGGCTGCCAATATGGGTCACCCTCGACGACAGCGACGAGCGACTTCCCAGGCTCCTGGGGCTTCTGAAGCAGCATGGCGTCAAATGGTCGGAGTTCCGCCGGGATCGCTACACGGACGACGAGCTCGAAGCGGCGCGCCTGATCTTCATGGACGTCCACGACGCGATGGATGGTATTTTCGCGGGGCCGCGCGTGGGCACCCGGTACGACATGTCCGAGGCGTGCAGCTCGTGTGGCTCTGGGGCCCGGCAGACGTCCGCCATGTTCGTCGATGGCGAAAGGCTCCAATCACTCGAGGGCAAGCGCGCAGCGCCGACCTGGTACCACGACATCCTCGTCGACGAAAAGCTGGCCGGCGCGCTCGCGGACAGCGGCGCGACGGGGCTCTCCTTCCGGGGCGTCTTCGCGGCATTCGAGAAGCGGGCGCAATTTCAACTTCCGTGGCAGCAGCTATACGCGACGCACACGCTGCCCCGCATGTCACCTCGATCGACTGGGATCGATCTCCCCCAACCATGCCCGTGCGGGCGGAGCTGCTTTGGCACCTTCTGGGAGATCCCGCCCCGCCTCGCCTACCGCGCCTCGGACCTCGCGGATGCCTGTGACGTGAACGTGACCTGGGAATGGTTCGGCTACGTGAAGTTCAACGGTGACGTGTCCGACTCCGTCCTCGCTTACCCCTGGTTTCTCGTGACCCCGAAGGTCTGGCGCATCTTCCGCGACGCAGGCGTCACCGGATTCGACTGGATGCCCATCCGCGTCGTCGAGGAATGAGCCAAGGCGCTACGGCACCGGCATCGCTCCCTTCACATCCGAGAGCGACACCTTCAGGCTCACGAGATCGATCGTCGCCTTCTCCGCGCGGATCCACCCCGCCCCGCGCGCGAGCCGCACCCCGCCTCGAAGCGAGAGCGTCTGCTTGCCGAGGTCGATCTCCACCTCGGGCGCCTCCGCGCGGACGTCCTTCACCTCCGCCACGACCCCGCCCGTGCCCTTCGCCCACGTCACGTTGGGCACCTCGTCGTAACGCACCTCCACGCGCGGCGCGCGCACCACGAGGCCACCCTTCGTCAGGCGCACCTGGCCCTCGAGCACCGCGCGCTTCGCCGCGATGTCGATGTCGAGCTTCTCGGCCGAGAGCTCCACCGCCTCCTTCGACGGCGGCGCGGCCTTCGGAGGCTCGGCGAGCGTGCGCGGCGCGATCGTCGTCGCGAGCAGAGCGAGAGACACAGCGAGGCGCGGGCCGACGGGCACGGCCTCACTCTATCAGGCTAGTAGCTCCTGACCACGCGCGGCGACACGCCTCGCTCGAGCGCGCGACGCACGACGTGCGCCGGGTGGCCCGAGGACAAAGCGATCTCGGTGATCGTCGGGTTCCGTCCGAGCGAGGCGCGCAGAGAACGCGCGGCGCCGAGCACGCGCTTCATCACGGTCACCTCGTCCGCGTCGATCGGCTCGCCCACCACGAGGCCCTGCGCCTCCAGGCGATCGACGATGTGGTCGACCTCCTCGTACGAGACGTGGTGTGTACCGATGATCTCGGCGATGTCGTTGAGGTCGACCCGACCGGACTCGTGATGACGTGCGTACAGCTCGTCGATGATGCTCTGGATCACGGGGCGCACGTCGAGGTTTTGGCACGTCCACGCGCCGTCCGCACCCACGCGGCGCCGCTCACCGAGCACGCGCGGACGTTGCGCCGGCCCGGCGGCTACCGTAATCGTTGAGTCAGCTTGGCGCGCCGAACGGGCGCGCCGGAGCGTGTTCTTGTCCTCCGAAGTCCCCGAGGAACGACCGATGAATCAACTCCGCCGCACCTTCCGACTCGCTGCCCTCGCTTCGATGACCACGGGCCTCCTCCTCGCCGCCGCCACGCTCCAGGGCTGCGCCACGGCCGTGAGCTCAGGCGGCGTCGGCGGCGAAGGCGGAGACGGCGGAGACGCCGGGGGAGCCGGAAACATGGGCGGTATCGGCGGCGGCGGCGGAAGCACGGGCGGCATCGGCGGCGCCGGAGGCAGCGACGTCGGCGGCGCCGGAGGCATGGGCGGCATCGGCGGCGGCGCGTCGTCGTCGAGCTCGTCGAGCGCGTCGTCGTCCTCGTCGTCCTCGTCGAGCTCGTCGAGCGGCGCGGGCGGCGGGTTCGAGCCACCCGTGGGCACCGCGGACTACCCCGCGGAGACGGAGCAGAACAACCTGCCCGCGTCCGCGAATCCGGTCGCGCCGGGGACGCTCGGGTTCACGGCATCCATCCACCCGACGGGTGACGTCGACGTGTTCTCGATCGAGGTGACCGAGCCCGGCTCGGTCCTCAAGGTGTCGACGGGCGACGGCATGGGCGGCTGCCCGGCCGGCGTGGCCACGCTCGTGCGTGTCTTCGGGCCGGGTGGTGCCTTCATCGGGCAGGACACGAACAGCGGGCCCGGTCTCTGCTCGCAGCTCCTGCCCGCGAGCAACCCCGCCATGGGCAACCTCGCGGTGGGCACGTACTCGGTGCAGGTGGAGAGCGCGTCGTTCTCGGCGCTGCCGTTCTACGTGGCCGACATCCAGGTCGTGGCGCCCGGCTGCGGCGACGGGCTCGTGCAAGCCGCCGAGCAGTGCGACGACGGCAACACGACGCCCGGCGACGGCTGCACGGCCGACTGCAAGCTCGAGGGCAACTACCCGACCGAGATGGAGCCGAACCAGCCGCAGAACATGGCGAACGCGATCAGCGGCACGAACGGCGTGGTCGCGGCGATCCAGCCCATCGGCGATCAGGACTTCTTCAGCTTCGAAGTGACCGTGCCCGGCACGAGCGTGCGGCTCGAGATCACGAACGGCCAGAACGCCTGCCCGAGCGGCTTCGACTCGAAGATCTACCTCTACGACACGCAAGGCGCGGAGATCGCGGCGGACGACGACGACGGGGTCGACAACTGCTCGCTGCTCGATCCCATGGTCGACACCTCGGTCACGAACCTGCCCGCCGGCAAGTACGCGGTGATGGTCGAGGAGTTTTCGAACGACGAGGCGCAGGCCTGGTACGAGCTCACCTACCAGCTCTTCGAACCCGGCTGCGGCGACAACATGGTGCAGGTCGGGGAGCAATGCGACGACGGGAACACGGCCGCGGGCGACGGCTGCTCGCCGACCTGCCAGTTCGAAGGAAACTTCCTGACGGAGTCGGAGCCGAACCAGCCGAACAACCAGGCCGACTCGCTCGTGGGCTTCGACGGCGCCGTCGCGCAGATCACGCCCGCGGGGGATCAGGACTACTTCAGCTTCGAGGTCACCGCGCCGGGCTCGAGCGTCACCATCGAGGTGACGGACGGACAAGGCGGCTGCCCGAGCGGCTTCGACTCGAAGATCTACCTCTACTCACCCACGAACATGCTGCTCGTGTCGGACGACGAGGACGGCGTGGACTCGTGCTCGCTCATCAACCCCATCCTCGACACGGCCGCGAAGAACCTGCCCGTCGGCACGTACGTGGTGATGGTGGAGGAGTACCTGAACGACGAGACCTCGCCCTTGTATGTGCTCAAAGTAAAGGCGAGCGCGCCGGGCTGCGGCGACGGCCTGCTCTCGAACCCGCCCGAGCAATGCGACGACGGGAACAACACGCCGGGCGACGGCTGCGACGCGATGTGCCTGGCCGAGGAGCCGTGGGAGATCGAGTCGAACGACACGACGGCGACGGCGACGCCGCTCTGGCCGGCGACGTCGAGCTGGCGCGCGAAGATCGATCCGGCCTCGGACGTCGACTACTTCGTGTTCGATCTGCCGGGCGGCGCGAGCCCGAACCTCATGGTGCACGCGCTCGGCAACCCCGCGACCTGCAACGGCGACACGGTGATGCACCTCGTCGACGCGAACGGCGTCGAGATCCTCGAGGACGACGACGACGGCCCGGGGACGTGCTCGACGATGTCGAAGGCGCTCGACCCGGCGCTCGGCAGCCTGCCGCCCGGCACGTACTACGTGTGGGTCGAGGAGTACGGCAACAACAGCACGATCAACGGCTACGAGCTCAGCCTCGTGTTCGAGTGATGCACTAGGATCTCGAGGCGTGTCGTTCGTCGCGCCAAAAGGGACGGAGCTCGTCCGCCTGCTGGGCGGCGGGAGCGTGTTCGAGGTGGCCCTCGTGCGCGAGGGTGATCACGAGCTCGTGTGCAAGCGCCTCGTGCCACGCGCGCTCGCCGCGCGGGAGGGGCGCGTGGCCATGGTGCGCGAGGCGCGGCTCCTGTCGAGGATCGAGCACCCCGCGCTCCCCGCGCTCGTGCGCGTGGGGAGCGACGCGCGCGGGCCGTTCGTCCTGGAGACGTTCGCGCGAGGGACATCGGTCGCGTCGCTCGTGGAAGGCTGGAAGGCGCGAGGCAAACAGGTGCCGAGGGCGCTCGTGCGGCATGTGGCGATCGAGGCGCTCGCGGCGCTCGCGGAGGTCCACGCGCTCGCAGACGAGGAGGGGCCACTCGAGGTGGTGCACGGGGATCTCGGGCCCGCGCACGTGCTCATGGGTCCGCTCGGCGAGGCGCGCTTCGTGGACCTCGGGGCCGCGCGGTTTCGAGGGCTCGAAGCAGAGCTCGAGACGGACGATCGCGGCACGCTGCCGTACGCGGCGCCGGAGATCGTCTCGGGCGCGGCGAAGCCGTCGCAAGCGACCGACGTGTACGCGATGGCCGCGACGTTGCTTTTCCTCGCCACGGGCGAGCGGCTCTGCGAGGCCGAGAGCGAGGCCGCGAAGCTCGCCGAGGTGGCGACACGAGGGCTGCGGCGCGAGCTCGCCTCGCAGGCAGAGGCGTTCGAGGCGAAGGAGCGCGAGGCGCTCTTCGAAGCGCTCGATCCGGATCCGTCGCGGCGGCGCGTGTCGGCGCGGGAGCTCGGCGACGTGTTCGCGCCGGTGCCACGCGCCCCGCGGTTGCGCTAGAGTCGCGCGCAGCGACGATGAAAAACAAGGACGCGCCTTTCCCCGTTTCCCTCGACACCCTCGCCATCCACGCCGGTCAGGAGCCCGATCCGACGAGCGGCGCCGTGATGATGCCCATCGTGCTCGCCAGCACGTTCGCGCAGGAGAGCCCGGGGGTGCACAAGGGCTTCGAGTACTCGCGCAGCGGCAACCCGACGCGGCGCGCGCTCGAGGCGTGCCTCGCGGCGCTCGAAGGCGGCACGCACGGCTACAGCTTCGCGAGCGGGCTCGCGGCGACGACGACGCTCCTGCACACGCTCGAGCCGGGGGCGCACATCCTCTGCGGCGACGACGTCTACGGCGGGACGTTCCGCCTGATGGACAAGGTGATGGGGCCGATGGGGATCTCGTCGAGCTTCGTCGACATGCGTGATCCCGCGGCGGTGCGCGCGGCCATCCGGCCCTCGACGAAGCTGCTCTGGATCGAGACGCCGACGAACCCGATGCTCAAGGTCTTCGACATCGCGGCGCTCGCGAAGGTGGCGCGCGAGGCGAAGATCACCTTCGTCGTCGACAACACGTTCGCCACGCCCATGATCCAGCGGCCGCTCGAGCTCGGCGCGGACGTCGTCGTGCACTCGGTGACGAAGTACCTGAACGGGCACTCGGACGTCGTCGGCGGGGCCATCGTGACGTCGAACCCGAAGCTCGCCGAGCGGATCGGGTTCTTGCAGAACGCGATGGGCGCGGTGCCGAGCCCGTTCGATTGTTACATGGTGCTGCGCGGCCTGAAGACGCTGCCCGTGCGCGTACGGCACCAGAGCGCGGCGGCGCTCGCGCTGGCCGAGCGGCTCGCGCGGCATTCGCGCGTGGAGCGCGTGCACTACCCGGGCCTCGCCTCGCACCCGGATCACGCCGTGGCGGCGCGGCAGATGCGCGGCGGGTTCGGAGGCATGATCTCGGTGGAGGTCGCGGGCGGGATGTCGGCGGCGCGGCGCGTGCTGGAGCGGCTGCACATCTTCTCGTGCGCCGAGAGCCTCGGCGGCGTGGAGTCACTCGCCGAGCACCCCGCGATCATGACGCACGCGTCGGTCCCGGAGGAGACGCGCAAGGTGCTCGGCATCTCCGACGGCCTCGTGCGGCTGTCGGTGGGGCTCGAGGCGGTCGAGGATCTCTGGAAGGATCTCGAACACGCGCTCGGCTGAAATGCGGTAGAACCTGGGACGCGGCGTGACGGAGCGCCGCGGAACCAGGGAGTTTTCGATGCTGCGCGTTGCCTGTCTTGCTTTCCCGCTCGTCGCGCTCGCCTTGCTCGGCGGTTGCAGCGACCCCGTCCCCCCCACGCCGCAAGGCGCGTTCAGCGTGCAATTCTCGGACACGGGCGTCGACTGCTCCATCGCGTCGCACAGGTCCGAGGCCGGCGACATCGACGCTTCGAAGCGCACGACCGTGCTCGTCGACGGCGTGGAAGGCGCCTCGGTGACGTGCTCGGTCTCGGGCACGGGGCCGTTCGACGTGAGCGCGAAGATCTTCTTCGGCAGCGACGGGATCAACCTGTCGATCCCCGCGATCAACGTGGGCGCGACGGAGATGAGCCCGGCCACGGGGGCGCTCTCGTTCTTCTCGGACAGGACGGCGGGCGACGCGTTCAGCTCGTCCCAGTGCAACTTCTACTTCAAGGAAGGCACGGGGCAGGGCGTCGCGGCCGGCAAGCTCTGGGTCTCGTTCGCGTGCCCGGAGGTCGTCGAGTCGCAGAACAAGTGCGGCATCACCGAGAGCCACGTGATCATCGAGAACTGCGAGCAGTAGAGGCTCAGCCTCAGCTTCAGCCTCAGCCGCAGCCTCACCCTCAGCCTCACCCCCAGCCCCTCTCCACGCCGTGGAGAGGGGAGGAGAGGGGAGAGGGGGTGGGGGGCTCGTTCAGTGATCGTTGTCGTCGCCTACGGTCGCGGCGATACGATGCAGCGGCACCTGCAGCGTGGGCTCGTCGCCGATCTCCACGTCGTCCTGGAGGAAGCGGATCGCGAGCACGGTGATGTTGTCCTCGCCGCCGAGCTCGTTCGCCTTGGCGATGAGGCGCCGGCACATCTCGGACGTGTCCTGCGAGGTCTGGACGATGTCGCGGATCTGCTCGTCGGTGAGCATGCCGGAGAGGCCGTCGGAGCAGAGGATGTAGACGTCGCCGAGGTGCGGCTCGTCGCTCATGAGGTCGACCGCGACGCTGTCCTGCATGCCGAGCGCGCGCGTGATCACGTTACGCGGCAGCTCCGCCCGCTGCTCCTCGGTGAGGTCGGGCATCGCCATCAGGTAGTCGTTGATCAGCGAGTGATCGCGGGTGAGCTGCTGGATCGTGCCGCCACGGACGCGGTAGGCGCGGCTGTCACCGACGTGGCCCACGTAGAGGCGGTTGCGCCTCCGCGAGAAGACCGCGCTGACCACGGTGGTGCCCATGCCGGCGCACTCGCGCGAGCGGATGCTGCGCTCGAAGATGCGCCGGTTCGCGACCATGATGCCGCTGAGCAGGCGGTTCTCGTCCTCGGTCAGGTTCGCGTCGAAGTGGATCGGCCACGTCGCGTCGTCGTTCGCCGTGGAGCGGAAGAACTCGGTGATGGAGTCGGTCGCGAGCCGGCTGGCCACGTCGCCGGCGCGATGGCCCCCCATGCCATCGGCGACGATGAACAGATCGAACTCCTGAAGGACAGCGTAGCTGTCCTCGTTGTGATCGCGCTGGAGACCGACATCGGTCATCCCGGAAGCAAATGCGCGCATAAACCTCGGCAGCCGTAAACCGGGTCAAAACCGACGATTTTCACGGTTTCACGCAGCGTTTCCGCTGTCAAGTCGTCTTCCTCGACGAGGAGGCGCGCAGCACGGGTCGGACGCCGACGCTCCTGGATTTGCTTGGTTCTCGACCGCCCGTCCTCATGTCTCACCCCCTCCTTTTGCCTCGTCCGAAGGCGCCTACACCTCCAGGATGTCCTTCTCCTTGGCGGCGATGACGCTGTCGACCTGCTTGATGCCCTCGGCGACGAGCTCCTCGACCTTCTTCTTCGCCCGGTCGGCGTCGTCGCCGCTGACCTCGCCGTCCTTGTCGAGGGTGTCGACGAGCTCGTTCGCGTCCCGGCGATGCTTGCGGATCGCGACGCGCGCCTCCTCGCCGTACTTCTTCGTCATCTTCACCATCTCCTTGCGCCGCTCCTCGGTGAGCGCGGGGATGGGGATGCGGATGAGGTCGGCGTCGACCTGAGGGTTCAGGTTCAGGTCGCTCTCGCGGATCGCCTTGTCCACGGCCTTCACCTGGTTCTTCTCCCAGGGCTTGATGGTGATCATCCGAGGCTCGGGGACGCTCACCGTGGCCATCTGGGCGATGGGCGTGGGGACGCCGTAGTAGTCGACGCGCACGCCATCGAGCATCGAGGCGTGGGCGCGGCCGGTGCGCACGCGGGTGAGATCGCGGCGTAGCGCCTCGATGGATTTCTCGATGCCTGCCCGCAAGTCCTTCATCACGTCTTCCAGCATGCCGATCTCTCCTGGGGTCTCGTGCGGCGGGGGCGAGCTTAGCTCTCTTTTGTGCAAGAGGGGGCAGTTGCGGAGGGGCCCCGTGCAACGAAGCCGCGGAAGCAGGGCGGCCCCGACGAGGCGCGCCGGCCGAGGCCAGCCAGGCGCGGGATCTCGAGCTCCGTCGAAAGGGCCGCCCCTGCCCGCTGCCCCAGGGCGCGCGCCCGTAGTAGGTGTAGGGGAGGCGCAATGCGTGATCTCGACTGGAAGAGCTTCGACGTCCTGGTCGTGGACGACGAGCAGGACAACCTCGACGCCTTCCGTTTTGCCTTCCGAAAGACGTTCTCGCTCCACTACGCCCTCGGCGGGACGCAGGCGCTCGAGGAGCTCGCGCGGCTCGACCCGGCCCTCATCGTGACGGACCAGCGCATGCCAGGGATGAGCGGGCTCGAGCTCTTGCGCCGCGCCAAGCAGATGCGGCCCGACGCGCTCGGGATCCTTCTGACGGCGTACGCGGATCTGCCGGTGCTGGTCGACGCGCTGAACTCGGGCACGGTCTACCGCTACGTGCAGAAGCCCTGGGACGGCAGCGAGCTCGCCGCCATCCTGCGACAAGGGATCAGCGTGTTCGCCACGATGCGCGAGAACAAGCGGCTGCGTGATCAGCTCGCGCACTACGCAGGCTACCTCGAGCGCGAGCAGCGCGACCCCATCGACTTCGGCGAGCTCATCTGCAACTCCGCCGCGATGAAGGAGGTGTCGGCGCGCATCGGCGAGGTCGCTCCGACCTCGACACACGTGCTCGTCGAGGGCCGGGTCGGCGCCGAGAAGGAGATCGTCGCGCGCGCCATCCACGTCGGCTCGCCGCGCGAGGAGCGGCCCTTCGTCAAGGTCACGTGCGCGGCGTTCCGCGGCGAGGCGCTCGAGCGGGAGATCTTCGGCTACCGGCGCGGCGCGTTCGAGGGCGCGACGGCCGATCGCGCGGGGCGCGTGGAGCTCGCGCACGGCGGCACGCTCTACCTCGAAGACCCCGGCCCGCCGAACGCGGCCCTGCAGGCGCGTCTCGTTCGCCTGCTCGCCACGGGCGAGGCCGAGCGCGTGGGCGACGCCGAGTCGCGGAGCCTCGACGTGCGCCTCGTCGTCTCCGTCACGCCCGACCTCGACGAAGCGTGGGGCCGCGAGGTGCTGCCCGAGCTCGTTTCGCGCCTCTCCGTCTTCCCCATTCGCCTGCCGCCGCTCTGCGAGCGCCGCGAGGACATCCGCCCGCTCGCCGAGCACTTCCTCCGCAAGTACACGCGCCGCAACACACGCGCCGCGCGCGCCCTCTCGAACGAGGCGCTGGCGCTGCTCGAGGCGTGCACGTTCCCGGGCAACGTGCGCGAGCTCGAGAACGTCGTCGAGCGCGCGGCCATCCTCGCGCGCGGCGACGTGATCCAGCCCGAGCACCTCGCCTTCGTGCCGCATGTCCCCTCGTGGGAGAAGGCGCCGTCGGCCGCGCCGTCCCCTGCGACCCCTGCCCTGCCGCGCGACACGGACGCGGGCGCGCGGAGGCAGAACCTCGACTCGCAGCTCGAGGAGATCGAGCGCCGCGAGATGCTCGCCGCGCTCGAGCGCTGTAGCGGCAACAAGGCCGAGATGGCTCGCCTGCTCGGCGTGCAACGGACGACGCTCTACTACCGCCTGAAGCGCCTCGGGATCGATGTGTAGGGGGCGAAGGCGCCCTGCGTCGCGGTCGAACACGCAGCGTCGCCTTCCTCCCGCGCCTCCGAAGAGTTGACGGATCCTCCTTGCCTGCGCGATGATCCCGTGGTTTCCCGTATTTCCGGAGCGCCGCCGTGGCGCCGCGAGGGGGACGACGAGAGGCGATGGCTTTCTGGAGCACGGCCGATGTGGAGCTCGTTTCGCGCGTCGTCACGGCGAAGACGAAGAACGATCGCCGCGTGCGAGGCAAGCTGACCTTGCACTTCGCGGAGGCGCAGACGCAGGGGAGCGCCGACGACGCGGCCGATCGCGCCGCGACCCTCGTGGAGGAGCTGCTCTGGGAGGCGCTGGATCACGAGCAGGTCATCGGCGCCGAGGCCGAGCTCGCCGCCGCGCTCCGGCTCCGACTGCCGCCGCGGTTCCCCACGATCCGATCGATCGACATCGCCGCGCTGCACCTCGTCGGAGATCCGGGCACGTCGGCGGCGCTCCGGCGCGCGTCGACGACCAGCATGCGCGCCGTGACGGCGCCCGTCTCCACGCCGTCGCCGATCACGACGCGTGGCGCCTCCCCCTCGACGATGCCCCCGGCCGGCGACAGCGCCTCGGGCAGCTTCCGCGTCGCGCAGCTCGGCGCCTCGCCCTCGGGCAGCTTCCGCGCGCCGCTCTCGAGCGCGGGGCCCGCGAGCGGGCCCGTCTCCACGCCGAGCCCTCGCTCCTCGGCCCCGCCCACGCGCCGCGGCACGCTCGGGCGGATGCGCGCGATCATCCCGGGCATGATGCTCGCGGCCGGCGCGCCTCCCGAGGCGATCGGCCAGTCGCTCGGGCCCTTCGTGCGTGACTGCGCGGGCCGCATCCTCGTCGGCTTCCTCCGCGCCTACGACCTGCTCACGCTCCGCGGCCTCGCGCTCGAAGAAGGCTCGGCCGAGGTGCTCGCCGCGCTCGTCCCCGTCTCCGACGCGCCGCTCGGCGGCTACGAGGCCAGCCGCACGGCCGAGCTCGGGCGCTGGCAAAATGCCTTCGGCGAGGGCGTCTTCCAGCGCGTGCGCCGCGAGAGCCAGGTCGCGGCCATCTACCTCGCGCACATGGCGCTCGGCCGGCTCGGCGTGCCCCCGAGCGTCGGCCTGCCGATCCTGCAGGAGGCCGCGCCGTCGGCGTTCGCGGGTGAGCGCGGCACGGTCCTCGAGATGGCGCGTTACGTCTCGTTGCCCGCGGAGGACTTCGTGCCCGCGCTCTGCAATCACCTCGTCGAGGTCGTCGGCCACGGCGACGCGTCGCAGCTCGCGGCCGCGCTCGCCCCGCTCGTCACGTCGGTCGAGGAGGACATGGCCGTCGCCGCGACCTTCGCCAGGGACGCGACGGGCATCTGAGCGCCCGAGCGCCGTTCCCTTCGCGCTCGCGAAAGGCTAGAGCGTCGATCGTGCTCCCCGCGTCCGTCCGACGTCTCCTTGCGATCGCCGCCATGTCCACCTTCTCCTCGGTCTCCGTGCTGTCGTGCTCTCCGGCGGGCGGCGGAGCGCCGCCCGTCCGCCCCGACGGCGTCGCCTCGTCGGGCAGCAGCGCCTCCGCGCCCGGCCCGACCGATCCCCCTGCCCCGCCCGACGCGCCCGATCGCGCCTTCGCCGCGCTCGCGGAGCGGTTCCTGAAGGGCTACCTCGCGCGCGAGCCCGTCGCGTCCACCGAGGCGGGCGAACATGCGCACGACGCGCGCTGGCCCGATCGCAGCGAGGAGGGCGAGGCCGAGGCGCGACGCTTCTACGTCGGCGTGCTCGACGAGCTCGGCAAGATCCCCACCTCGGCGCTCGACCCACAGGGCCGCGTGGATCATGCGATGCTCCAGAACCAGCTCCGTTACGCGCTCTTCGCGATCGACGAGCTGCGCGAGGCCGAAGAGAGCCCGCTCTACTACACGCGCCTCGTCGGCGACGGCCTCGATCCGCTGGTCACGCGGAGCTTCGGCACGCCGCTGTCCCGCGCCCGGAGCCTCGTGGGCAGGCTCGAAGGGATCCCCGCGATCGTCGCGGTCGCGAAGAAGCGGCTCCGTCGTCCGCCGCGCCTGCACACCGAGACGGCCGTCGTGCAGAACCGCGGCCTCGTCTCACTCTGCCGCGGCGACGTCCTCGCCCCGTACGGAAAGCTCCCCGACGCGGCGCTCGTCTCCGAGCTCGCCGCCGCGAGCGAGCGGGCGGCGAAGGCGCTCGAGGACTTCCAGGCCTTCCTCGAGAAGGACCTCCTGCCCCGCAGCGACGGCGAGATCCGCCTCGGCCGCGCCCGCTTCGAGAAGAAGCTCCGCTTCTACCTCGACGACGACGTCGACGTCGACGCCCTCGCCAAGGGCGCCCGCGCGCTGCTCGAGCGCACGCAGGCCGAGATGGTCGAGACCTCGAAGGAGCTCTGGCCGACGCTCTTCCCGAAGCGGAAGTTGCCGACCACGACGACGCTCGTCGACCGCAAGGCGCTCGTCCGCGAGGTCCTCGCGGCGCTCGGCGACGATCATCCGACGAACGAGAGCATCGTCGCCGAGGCGCGTGAGCTCCTGCAAAAGGCGACGGTGTTCGTCCGCGAGCGCGACCTCGTGCGCATGCCCGAGGAGGCGTGTCAGGTCATCGAGATGCCCGAGTACCGGCGCGGCGTGGCCGTCGCGTATTGCGACGCCTCGGGCCCGCTCGAGCCACGCGCCGAGACCTTCTACGCCATCGCGCCCACGCCGAACGACTGGGACGACAAGCGGAGGCTCTCGTTCTACCGCGAGTACAACCGCAGCATGCTCGCCGACCTCACCGTGCACGAGGCGATGCCCGGGCATTTCCTGCAGCTCATGCACAACAACCGCTTCCCCTCGAAGCTACGCGCCGTCTTCTCGAGCGGCCCCTTCGTCGAGGGCTGGGCCGTCTACAGCGAGTGGGTCATGGCCAAGCACGGCTTCGGCGGCCCGAAGGTGCGGATCCAGCGCGAGAAGATGGTCCTGCGGCTCGCGGTCAACGCGCTGCTCGACCACGGCGTGCACGCCGGCGCGATGACCGAAGCCGAGGGGCTCGCGCTCATGACGAACGAGGCGTTCCAGGAGGAGGGCGAGGCCGTGGGCAAGTGGAAACGCGCGCGGCTCACGAGCGCGCAGCTCACGACGTACTACTACGGCTTCACCGAGATGATGAAGCTGCGCGCCGAAAACGAAGGCGCGCCGGGCTTCACGGAGAGGACGTTCCACGACAAAGTCCTGAGCTTCGGCTCGCCCTCGATGCGCCACCTGCGGGCGCTCGTCCGGCCGTAGGGAGGCGCGCGGCATGCTCCGGCGCCTGCGTCGCGCCCTGCGAAGGCGGGCGTTCGAGCAGAAGCTCTCGGCCTTGCCCGCGCTGCTCGAAGGCGAGCGCGCCGCCGAGGCCGAGTCCGAGGCCGAAGCTGCGCTCGTGATCGGCGAGGAGGTCTTCGGCGCGGAGGCCGCCGAACTCACGACGCCGCTCTACGTGATGGCGGCGGCGCGTCTCTCCGCGGGTCGCACCGACGACGCGCTCGCCGCGTGCACGCGCGCCATCCGCATCGCCGAGGCGCTCGCCGGCGCGCCCACCGAGCCCCGCTTGCCGAAGCTCTACGAGCTCGCCGCGGCGATCCACGAGCGCGCGGGAACGTTCGACGAGACCATCCGCCTCTACCGCCGACTGCTCGCGGGCTACGAGCGCATGCGCACGCCCGACGAGGCTGCGATCGCCGACGTCGCGGGCCGGCTCGGCTTGCTCCTCGGCAAGCAGAAACAAGCTGCGGAGGCCGAGCTCCTCCTCGGCCGCGCGCTCTCCATCACCGAACGTGTCCACGGCGCGCGCTCGCGTCCTTCCGCCGAGGTCCTCTACAACCTCGGCACCGTGCTCGCGGCGGCGGGCCGGCGCGACGACGCCGCGCGATCGTTACGCCGCGCGATCGGCATCCTCGGGGAGCATGCGCCGCGCCCCGCGCTCCTCGGCGCGGCTCAGCACAACCTCGCGACGGTCCTCGAGGCGGAGGGCCGCGCCGAGGAGGCCGAGGCCATGTACCGCGAGGCGCTGGCCACGTACGAAGCTTCGACAGACCATGAACATGCAGACGTCCGCCCGACGCTGGTGCGCCTCGGCCACCTGCTCGTCGCCAAGGGCCGCGCGGGCGAAGCGCGTCCCTTTTACGAGCGGGCCTACGCCCTCGCCGCGCGGGATTTCGGGGTAGATCATTCGATCACCGCTGGAATCCGCGCGTTCCTCGACGCCACGGCGCCCGCGCCTTGACCTGGGCGTCGAACCTTTGCTTCAAACGTTGAACAAGGACTTGCCAACCTTGAACAACGCTCTAGGTCGAACCTGCCGGGGCAAGGAGCCCCGGTGGACTTCGTCTTGGAGGTTGTCTGGTGAAGACTCTTGGAATGCTCGTTGGTTTCACCTCGATCCTTGCTCTTCTTGCCGCCGCCGGCTGCGGCGATGACCCCGCCGGTACGGGGGGCAACGGCGGCAGCGGCGCAGCGGGCGGTACGGGCGGCACGGGCGGTACGGGCGGCGCGGGCGGCGCGGGCGGCGTCGGTGGCATGGGCGGCGCGGGCGGCGGCGGCGGCGGCGGCGCCAAGGCCAACGTGCGTGTCGCGCACCTCGCGCCGGACGCCCCGGCGGTGGACTTCTGCGTCCAGCCCGAGGGCGGCGAGTTCGTCGGCCCCGTGCTGAAGTCGCTCGGCGCGACCGAGGGGCTCCCGTACCCGAACGTGACCAGGTACCTCGAGCTCGACGAGACCACGTACACGGCGCGCCTCGTCGCGCCCAACGCGGCCGACTGCACGCAGTCGCTCGCGGGTCTGCCCGACATCCCCGGCGTCAAGGTCACGGGCGGCGAGTTCTACACGCTCGCGGCCATCGGCGAGCTCGCGGCGGGCGCGCAGAACGCGTTCGAGGTGAAGGCCTTCGTCGACGACGGCGTGCCCGCGGCGGGCAAGGTCAAGCTCCGCTTCGTCCACACGTCGCCCGACGCGCCGAACGTCGACGTGGGCCTCGGCAAGGGAGACACCTTCACGAAGCTCTTCGCCGACGTCCCCTACCCGATGGAGGGCATGATCGACGGCAAGGCCTACCTCGAGACCGATCCGATCGCGGGCGCGGCCGTCTCCGTCCGTGTCGCGAACATGAACGACGACGTGCTCACGATCGAGCCCGTCGACGTGCCGGGCGGCGCCATCGTGACGGCCTGGGCCATCGGCAAGCTCGCAGGCGCCCCGAACGCGCCCCTCAAGGCCCTCGTCTGCGTGGACAACATGCCGACGGACCTCCTGACCACCTGCAACGTCGCGCCCTGACCGCGCCGCTCCCTCCTGGCTGGCGCAGGAAGCCAGCACGCTGACGCGTTCGTTCCTCCTGCACTTCCATCCGCCAGACACCCGCTTGTCACGGTGCTGTGACGGTCGTGCACCTAGCGTGCGCATGCCCGTTCCAGTAAGGAGACGACGCCCCGCGTCTCCGACGCGTGATGCCCTTCGGGACATGGCGCGGAAGGACGGCCTCGGGGCGCCGAAAGGCACTCGTTTTCATGGAGGCTCTTCTCGATCCGTCGCTCGGCAACGGGGTGCGCGTGCTCCTCGTGCTCTGCCTCTTGATCGCCCTCGGCTTCGAGTTCGTGAACGGCTTTCACGACACCGCCAACGCGGTCGCGACGGTCATCTACACGAACTCCCTGAAGCCCCACGTCGCCGTCGTCCTCTCCGGCGTCTGCAACTTCGTCGGCGTCTTCCTCGGCGGCATCGCGGTCGCGATGGGCATCATGAAGCTCCTGCCCGTGGAGCTGCTCGTCTCGAGCGGCGTGGGCGCGGGCCTCGCGATGGTGCTCGCGCTCCTGCTCGCGGCGATCTCCTGGAACCTCGGCACCTGGTACCTCGGCCTGCCCGCGTCGAGCTCGCACACCCTCATCGGCGCGATCCTCGGCGTCGGCATCGCCAACTCGCTCTTGCCCGGCCACAGGTTCGGCGACGGCGTGAGCTGGAGCAAGGCCGCCGACATCGGCGTCGCGTTGCTCGTCTCGCCCCTCTTCGGCTTCAGCCTCGCGGCGCTGCTCGTCGTGCTGATCAAGCGGTACACGACGAACAAGAAGCTGCTCGAGGCGCCGCCGAAGGACGCGCCTCCGCCGCCCGGCACCCGCGCCCTGCTCGTCTCGACCTGCGCGGCCGTGAGCTTCGCGCACGGCTCGAACGACGGCCAGAAGGGCGTGGGCCTCGTGATGCTCATCCTGATCGGCCTCGTCCCCGCGGGCTTCGCGATCAACATGAACGCGAGCCCCGCGGAGCTCGAGCGCACGCTGCGCGCGACGGACAACGTCGCCGCGCTCGTCCGCGGCCACTACGATCAGCACTCCAAGGTGGAGGCCGAGAAGACGCTCGCGCGCCTCGACGAGCTCCACCATTGCCTCGAAGGTCGCGCGTCGGCGCACGAGATCCCGGCGATGGATCGCTTCAAGTTCCGGCAGGATCTCCTGCTCGCGGACAAGTCCATCGACAACATGCAGAAGGGCGGCCACCTCGGCCTCACGCCCGCCGAGGCGAAGAAGCTCGCGGAGGAGCGCAAGGCCCTGCGTGGGCTCACCGAGTACGCGCCGAGCTGGGTCCTCGTGGCGATCGCGCTCTCGCTCGGCATCGGCACGATGGTCGGCTGGAAGCGTATCGTCGTGACGGTCGGCGAGAAGATCGGCAAGAGCCACCTCACGTACGCGCAAGGCGCCTCGGCGGAGATCGTCGCGGCGAGCACGATCGGCGTCTCGGCCTGGCTCGGGCTGCCCGTGAGCACGACACACGTGCTCTCCTCGGGCATCGCCGGCACGATGGTCGCGCAGCAGTCGGGCCTGCAGAGCTCGACGGTGCGGAACATCGGCCTCGCGTGGGTGCTCACCCTGCCCGCGTCGATGACCCTCTCGGGGCTGTTTTTCCTGCTCCTCCGCGCGATCCTCGGCTGACGGTTCTCGGCCGAGGCGCCCTTCGATATCCTGCGCCTCGCTCATGCGCACCTTCACCACCGAGGGTCCCTGCGATCCTGCGCGCCACTACCACCTGCCCCGGGCGCCGCGGCTCGCCGAGGGCCTCGGCCTCGTCGACGAGGGCGCGTATTTCCTGGTGCGAGCGCCGCGGCGCACGGGCAAGACCACGACCTTGCGGGCCCTCGCGGCCGAGCTCACGGCGTCGGGTCGATATGCCGCGCTCGTGATCTCCGCCGAGATCGGCGAGCCCCTCGGCGAGGACCTCGCCCGCGCCGAAGAGGTATTGCTCGCCTCGCTCCGCCTCTCCGCGGAGCACGATTTGCCGCCCGCGCTCTGCCCGCCGCCCTTCCCCGCCTCGGCGGAGGGCGCGCGGATATGGGCGGCGCTCTCGGCGTGGGCGCGGGGTTGTCCTCGCCCGCTCGTCCTCTTCTTCGACGGCGTGGACACCCTGCACGGCGCCGCGCTCCGGACGGTCTTGCGCCAGCTCGAGGCCGGGTCTCCGCGCCGCCCCGCGGCGTTCCCCTGGTCGATCGCCCTCGCGGCCGACCACGATTTGCGCCTCGAATCACCGGGCCCCTTCACGATCGCGGCGTCTTCCGGATCCCTGCGCAGCTTCACCGAGGACGAGATTCGCGCGCTGTATACGCAGCACACCCACGAGACGGGGCAGGCCTTCGACGAAGGCGCGATTCGCGCGGCGCGCGCGGCGACGGCGGGCCATCCATTCCTCGTGCAGGCGCTCGGCCGCGAGCTCGTGACGCACGTCCCGCGCGCCGAATCCATTCACGAGGGGCACGTCCACGCGGCGCTCCGGCGCCTCGTCGATCGCCGCGTGACGCCGATCGACGCCCTCGCCGCGCGCCTCGCCGAGCCTCGGGTCCGCCGCGTGATCGAGCCTCTGCTCGCGGGCACGGCGCTCGTGGCGCGGGCGCACGAGGACGACGTCCGCCATACCCGCGACCTCGGCTTGCTCGCCGAGGACGACCCTGCGCGTGTCCTCGGCGGCCTCCACCGCGCGCTCGTCCCGCGCCTGCTCGCCTCGGGCGCGGGGCGCGCCGTCGCGGGGGATCCGGCGCGGTTTTACAAGACAGACGGCGCCCTCGACGTGGGGGCGCTCCTCCACGCGTTCGCCGTGTTTTACGCGACACACGCTCGCCACCTCGTGACGGACGTGGCGTACGAGGGGGTCGCGCCCGAGCTCGTGTTTCTGGGGTATCTGTACCGGATGGTGGAGCCGCGCGGCTGGGTGGACGTGCGCTGGGGCGGCTCGCGCGGCCGGATCGACGTGACGGTGCGTGTACCGCTCTCGGGGGGAGACCCGCAAAACGAGGCATTCGTCCTCGTGTCACGCCGCAAAGGAGAGCCGGGGGCGAAGGCGCGCGCGCTCGGCTTTCTGGAGGACCTGCTCGACGCGGAGGGGCTCGGGGGCGGCACGGTCGTGGTCTTCGACCGCCGGGGCAAACGTGCCGCGGGGGAGCGCGTGAAGCTCGAGGAGACGACGACGGCGAAGGGACGGTCGGCGCGGGTGCTCAGGGCGTAGGGTGGAGGTTTGGCTGAGCCAAACCAAATTTCGCGGACGAACCCTGACGGGGGCACACCGGTTTGCCCGCGGGCCCCTCGCATGGAAGAGTGCCCGTCGTGCACACGCGTTACGACCAGGCTTTCAAGCAGCTCCTCCGCGCGGCGCTCGCGCCCCTCGGGGTCTTCACGCCCGAGGTCGAGGTGAGCCCCGACCCGCAGCGCGTCGATGGCTGGTTCGTCCCCGATCCGACGCGCCCTCCTTCGTCCTCCTTGGGCGCGAGCCTCCTCGGTCGAATGAGCCGCTCGGCGTGCACGTTCGAGGTCTTCTCCGAGACCCCCGACGACATCGAGATCGTCGCGTGCGTCCGCAAGCAACTCAACCTGAGGCATGTCCTCCTCGGACGCGAGGCACCTCCGCCGTTACCTCATCTATGGGTCCTCTCCGCTGGACGCCCCACGAAAGGCCTGCGCGCGCTCGCGGCGCGCAGCAAGCGGACCTGGCCGCGGGGCATCTATGCGTTCGCGCCTGGCCTGCACACGTCGGTCGTCGTCACCCGTGAGCTCCCGGAGGACCGCTCGACCCTGCTTCTCCGGCTCATGGGACGCGGACGAACCCTTCGGCGAGCCCTCGAGGAGCTCAAGACACTGCGGGCGGACGACTTCGAGCGATGCATCGCCCTGCCGATCCTGATACGCTACCGTATCGAAGCCGCGACCGACCCTGTCACCCCCACGGACGAGGAGCTGCTCATGAACACGCAAGAAATCATGGAGATGTGGGAGCGCCAGGCCAAGGACCTGGGACGCCAGGAAGGACGCCAGGAAGGACGCCAGGAAGGACGCCAGGAAGGACGCCAGGAAGGACGCCGGGAAGGACGCCAGGAAGGACAGCTCGAAGGGCAACGCCACACCATGCTGCAGCTCTTGCGCCTTCGCTTCGGCGAGTTGCCCCAGGCTGTCGTGGCCCGTATCGAGGCAGCGGATTCGGCCACGCTCGATTCGTGGACGGCGCGTGTCCTCGTGGCGAAGACACCCGAGGACGTCGTGGCGTAGGCCCGCTTCAGGACTCGGACGGCGTCAGATCCGCCACCCGGTGGATCGTCCAGCGTTCGGTGCCGTGCACGATCAGCTCGCCGAGCTGCTTCTGATACTCGGCGTGGTACGGGACAGCGGCCATGTCACGCCATGCGGCCTCGAGGTCTTCCACGTTATCGAGCGGCACCTCGAGCTCGACCTGCGACTCGGGCCCGCCGATGCTGCCGGCGAGCACGCGGAGCGAGCGCCAGCCAATACGCTGGGCCACGTCGACGTACCACTTCCGCAGCACCTTCAGACACTCGTCCTTGCGACCGAACCGAGCCGTGAACTGCCAACGCGCAACGTACATGATCCGGGCTCCCTTCTGAAACGGAAGGTCGGCATCCTAAGCCCTGCCGAGGTTGCACGAAATCCAAAAGAGGTCACGCCCGGACCTGACACGTCGCGTCAGCCGACGTCGTTCGCCAGCGCGGCGGCGAGCGCGCGATCCTCCTCGTCCCGCACGAGATCCACGCCGCGCGCGTAAAATCGCAGCGCCGCGGCGCGCGGGCGCGTCTCTCCCTCCTTCGCGAGCGCGTGTGACGCGTGGCGCACGAGCAGCGCGAGCTCGTAGGCGCGGCCGAGCGTCAGCGCGAACCGCCGCGCGCCCGCCTCGACCCCGAGCGGATCCTTCTGGAACGACTCGACGAGCCAGCGCGCCGCGTGGGTCGCCGCGGCGATCGCCCCCTCGCCCGCCCTCCGCAGCGCCTCGTCCGACGCCGTGGCCACGAGGGATCGAATGTCGGCCAGCAGATCCTCGAGCGGACCCTCCTTTTGCAGGGCCCGGAGCGTATCGAGCGAGAGCACGTTCGTCGTGCCCTCCCAGATCGGCAGAACCTGCGCGTCGCGATAGAGGCGCGGGATCCCCGTGTCCTCCACGTAGCCGGCGCCGCCGAAGCATTCGAGCACCTCGCTCAGCACCGTGACCGCCTGCTTGCCCGTCGTGAGCTTCGCGAGCGGCGTCACTAGCCGCAAGAGGCGCGCCTCCGACTCCGTGATCACGCCCGCCTCCTCGCGCCCGAGCAGCTCGACGGCGCGGAACGCGAGGTGGAAAGCGCCCTCCGACTCCGCCGCGAGGTCGGCGAGCGTGTCGACGTGCAAGGGTTTGTCCGAGAGCGGCGCGCCGAACTGCACCCGGCGGCGCGCGTAATCGCGGGCGAGCGCGAGCCCGCGCCGCATGCCCGCCGCCGCGCAGACCGCGTTCCACGTCCGCGTCACGTTCAGCATCGGCGAGATGTTACGGATCCCGTCCGACAGCCCCTTCACCGGCACGGCCAGCGCGCCCGCGAGCGTGAGCTCGGCCGTCGGCACCTTGCGCGTGCCGAGTTTGTCCTTCAATCGATTGACCTCGATCCCGTTCATCCGCCCGTCCGGCCCGAAGACCTCGACGTAAAACAGCGCGAGCCCGCGGCCGCCGGGCGGGTTGCCCTCGGGCCGGCCCAGCGTCAGGGCCATCTGCGAGGTCGTCGCCGAGGTGAACCATTTCGTCCCGTGGAGCCGGTAATGGCCCTCCGCGTCCCGCCGCGCCTCCGTCTCCGAGAGCCCCACGTCGCTCCCGCCCGTGCGCTCGGTCATCCATTGCCCACTCGTCCACGCGAGCGCCGGATCCCGGCTCGTCAGCCGCGCGAAAGCGCGGGCCGCGAAATCGGCCTCGTCACGCACGTCGCGGTGCGACAGCAGCGTCTTGGCGGCGCCGTCGGTCATCGCGAGCGGGCAGGTGTAGACGTCGGTCGAGGAATCGAAGAGGTAGACCAGGGCAAACTGGTGCACGCGCGAGAGCTCGCCGCTCCGCTTCTCGTAGGCCGTCGCGACCACGCCTTTTTCGGTGGCGATCCGCGCGGCCCGCTTCCAGAGCGGCGTGACCTCGATCTGATCGACGCGGCGCCCCCACGCGTCCCACTGCGTCAGCTTGGGCTCGTTCAGGCGGTCCTCGAGCTGGAGCCGGTAGAGTTCGCCGCCGGCGAGCTCGCCCATCTCGCGTAGCTCGGGCTCGACGCGGCCGAGGACGTCGGCCGGCAGGATACGCCCGAGGTACGAGCGGAGGACGCGGTCGTCGTCGTACTGGTTCCCGATCGCGGGGGGAGCTTGGTAGAAGGCCATGGCGCGCCGGGAGTATACGCAGATTCGGCGCCCGGCGTTACGCAGAATCTACACGCGGCGCGGCCCCCACGCGGCCCCCTCGTAGGTGAGCACGGAGAGCGGATAGGACGGGGCGCCGGCCGCGACCGCATTCAGGATCTCGCGGGCCTCTTCGCCGCGCAGGGGCAAACCCTGGAGCTCGTCGAGCTTCACCCATCGGGCGCCGAGCGAGTGCTCGTCCGGCTCGATCTTCGGGGTCGGGTCGCCCTCGGGCCTCGCCAGGAAAAACACGCGGCAGCGCGCCGTGCCGCTCGGGTGCGGCGAGTGCTCGACGCGGAGCACGCCCTGGATCGCGGCGCGTACGCCGGCCTCCTCGAGTGTCTCGCGGACCGCGGCGTCGACGATCCGCTCGCCCGGCTCGACGCGCCCGCCGGGCAGGTACCACGTTTGCCCGTGCCCGCGCTCGTGCACGAGCAGGAACTCGTCAGCGCGCCGCACGACGACCATCGCGAAGAACCAGGTGGGGATCGGCCTGCGGGACACGCGCGCAGGATACCCGGCGCGAGGGAGGAGGGGAAGGCTTCGGATGGGCAAGGCAAACACCCGGCCGCGATGGTTGGGGGGACAACCTCACGTGTTCGCGATCATGCGTCCAGGCGTCATTGGTAAGCCAAACTACGCGACCAATGCCTGAACCACCGCGTCTGGGCGCGACCACATCACGATTTGATCCGAGACAGTCTCGAGCAGCCTGAAGTCTTCTCTGGCCCACACATCGACGGTATCATCCAACAGCGATACGAACTTCATTGGGTTGCCAGGCGCCTTGTGGTATGCGAGTTCCGACCATAGGGTATAGGTGTGTTCAACCAAACCCGCGGTAGCGGCGCGGCTTCCCGTACTGAGAACCTGAACCAAGGACAGATGCTTCGGGGCATGCACTTCGAAGTCGACGTTGTAATCGCGACCGGAACCCCCACGCATCTTTCTGCCCCGCTCGAAGGGCAGATCGTTCGCGCGAAGAAGATCTTCCACTTCGTCGGTTACCGACTGCGCCGTTCTCGTGCGCATCGTGAACCAGAGGTCGCCTACTCGGCTTGCGGCCTGCCCCAGCCGCAAAACAGCTTCTGCCAACCTCGTTGGTTCCACGTCTCGTAATACCAGCATGCCCTTGAACAGCTCGATTCCGTGCGTTTGGCAAACGTCCTGGATCATCGTCTGCTGCTTGGGCGACCTCCGGCTCGCGCTGGCCGTTTGCGTCCGTAGCCACCGAAGGCTCTCCCCAAGGTCCGTAACGAGCATCCTGTTTCCCTGCGGGCGGACGAAGATGTCGATGACATCCCCATCAGGGTAGAGCAGCGGCGTGCGCATCCGGATGTACGCATCGTGGGGAGTGCAGACAAAAAGCGCTCCCAGTTGCTCAGCGACCAGCCTGCACGGTTCGATGTTCATGAGAACGGGTCCATTTCACTTGCTGAGGGCGGCTGGTGCAGCATGCCTTGGTGGGTAATCTTGGCCTCGGCACAGAACTGAGACCAGACCTGAACAGGCTGGGTCAACGGAGCGGTGATGTCATCCGGAACGTACGCTTCCTTATCTCGATATTTCTCTTTCCACCGATGTTTGTGTTTCTCCCCGACGAGCACGCCCGAAGGATTTCGGTGGTCCTTGCCCATGTCGAGAGCATAGACCCGTCCGGCCGCACGGTGGATGAGCGTGTAGGACAGGGACCCGGCGAGCGGATTGTAGCTACCTTTCAAGGTTAGCGGGTGCCCAGCGTTGGACAGAACCTCCACCCGGAACTCGACAGCGGGAGAATGATCCTCGTCCTCACGCCAAGAGATGTCGCCTTCGATGCGCTTGCTGGCGTCGGCAATCATGGCCTCGAACTCCGACTGGGTGAGCATGCCTTCTCCTCGAGCGGCATCATCCACACAACAAGTCGGAGTTCCTGTCAAGGGCGGAAGGGATGAAGACTCAGGCTTCGGATGGGCAAGGCAAACACCCGGCCGCGAAGCCGGGTGTTCGGGGAGGGAGGGAGTCCAGCCGACCGTTATTGCGTACCGGCCGGGACGAACGGCGGGGTGACGATGGGGGGCGTCTGCGTCTGCGTCTGCGCCTGCTGCGCCTTCGCCTTCGCCTTCGCCTTGCGTGTCTTGGCGCCCTTCACGCCGGTGGCCGAGCGGTACGTGCGGGTCTTTTCGTATTTCGCCAACAATTCGATAACGCCGGTCGTACGCGCGCGGCCCTCGATGAGGTTCGCGATGGCGTGGACTCTGCGCTGCCTGTCGTCGTCATAAAACGCGCGGCTCTCCACGAGCAGCTCGACGAGCTTGCGGGCGGCGGGCAGGATCGCGTCGATTTCGTCGATGTACGCATTGTCGAGCAGGATCCCGTCGACGTCGTCCTGCGTGACGCCGGCCTTGGGGCCGACCGTCGCCTGATTGGCGAGGATCTCTCCGAGCACCTCGATGAACCCGGCGCGCTCGACGAGCAGACCGCGTAGACCGCGATGCGGCAGGTCCACGAGAAACGAACCCTGCTTCGAACAATCGATGACGAGCGAACCGACGGGGATGGGCGTGGCGGGCATGGCATTCTCCGTGTTCCCTCTCCAGGATCAGACCCCCGCGAAACACGCATCGAGGCGCGGAGGGCCATTCTGGATCCCGAAGGGGCGTCGATGGGGTTATCGAGCCTGCGGAATCGATGCGTGGTCTTTCGACGCGATGGCTCGAAGGGTCATACAGACGGAAACTTGCTGTTTCATCGAAGGGGTCGAGGCGGTCGATCGATCGGGTCCACCCGGTCGACGATCGGGTCGAGCTGGTCCGTGATCGGGTCGAACAGCTCGACGACCGGGTCGAGCAGGTCGACGACCGGGGCGAGCAGGTCTGCGATCGGGTCGAACAGCTCGACGACCGGGTCGAGCAGGTCGACGACCGGGGCGAGCAGGTCTGCGATCGGGTCGAACAGCTCGACGACCGGGTCCGCAGGGTCACCCCACGTGTTCGAGCCCACCTCGGACCGGGTCGACGGCGCGGGTTCTTGACTATTCCGATGCAACAACTTACACCCGTGCGCTGTGAAGTTGTCCAACAAGGGCCGCTACGGGGTGCGCGCGTTGTTCGACATCGCCTTCCACGACGACGGCGGGCCCACGCAGATCCGGGAGATCGCCGAGCGCGAGACGATCCCCGCGCGGTTCCTGGAGCAGATCTTCCAGGACCTGAAGAAGGCCGGGATCCTGGGCGCCAAGCGTGGTCCACGCGGAGGGTATCACCTCGCGAGGCCCGCCGCCGAGATCACGCTCGGCGACGTCTTCCGCGCGCTCGAAGGCCCGATCGTCGTCTGCCCCGCCGAGGACGAAGGCGAGCGCGGCGGGCCGGACGCCACGGCGGCCATCTTCAAGGACCTCGCGGTCGCCATCGAGAAGGCCTTCGACGACATCTCGATCGCCGACGTCGTCGAGCGCGGCGAGGCCCTCGGTCTCCGCCGCGGCGAGGCCGATCGGGTCGATTACGTCATCTAGGAGCGTGATGGCCGAGCCCGCCCAGAAACCCGCATTGCCCTCGCACCCGCGCGTGGTCGGCTCGGTGCTCGACCTCGTCGGCGACACGCCGCTCTTCGAGATTCGAAAGCTCGACCGTGAAGGGCCACGTGGCCGCGTCTTCGCGAAGGCCGAGCAGCAGAACCCGGGCGGATCGGTGAAGGACCGCATCTGCCTCGTGATGATCGAGGCCGCCGAGGCGAGCGGCGCCCTCGGGCCGGGCGGCGTCGTCGTGGAGCCGACGAGCGGCAATACGGGGATCGGGCTCGCGCTCGTCTGCGCGGCGAAGGGGTATCGCTGCGTGCTCACGATGCCCGCGAGCATGAGCCTCGAGCGAAGGCAGCTCCTCGAAGCGTACGGCGCCGAGGTGATCCTCACCGAGGCCGAGGCGCAGATGGAAGGCGCGATCGAGAAGGCCCGCGAGATCGTCCGGACGACGAAGGGCGCCTTCATGCCGGGCCAGTTCGACAACCCCGAGAACCCACGCGCCCACGGCGAGACGACGGCCCGCGAGATCCTGCACGCCATGGCGAACGAGCCGATCCACGCGTTCGTCGCCGGCGTCGGCACGGGCGGCACGGTGAGCGGCGTCGGCGAGGTGCTGCGCCGGAGGAAGCCGAGCCCGCGTATCATCGCCGTCGAGCCCGAGGCCTGCGCCACGATCTCGCGCGGCGAGCGCGGACCGACGAAGATCCAGGGCCTCGCGCCGGGGTTCGTGCCGAGGAACTATCACCGCGAGCACGTCGACGAGGTGCGCACGGTGAGCGAACGCGCGGCCTACGAGACGAAGGTCGCGCTCGCCCGCGAGGAGGGGCTGCTCGTGGGCATCAGCGCGGGCGCGGCCGTGCGTGTCGCGCTCGATGTCGCGCGCGCGCTCGGCCCCCAGGCCAACGTGGTCACCGTGCTTTGTGACACGGGCGAGCGTTATTTCAGCCTCGACGAGTACTTCAAGTAACGACACACGAAACGGAGACAAACCATCATGCCCCTCGTTCGAATCCCCACCCCCCTGCGCACGCTCACCGGAAGCAAAGACGAGGTCGAGGCGACGGGCGCGACCGTCGCCGAGCTGATCGAGGACCTCGAGAAGCGCCACCCGGGCATCCGCGATCGTCTGCTCGACGAGAAGGGCGTCCGCCGCTTCGTGAACATCTTCGTCGGCGACGAGGACATCCGCTTCCTCGAGGGCCTGAAGACGGAGCTCAAGGCCACGGACCAGATCTCGATCGTGCCCGCGATCGCGGGCGGCTGAGGAAGGCAGGATGCGCTCGTCGCTCGTGCGATCGCGCCGCCTCGCTTCGGTGATCGAGGCCGTCGGGGACACGCCGCTCGTCCGGCTCGATCGCGTGGCCCGGGAGGCGCCGAGCGTCGAGGTGTACGCGAAGCTCGAGTTCGCGAACCCCGGCGGCTCGGTGAAGGACCGGGCCGCGAAGCGGATGATGACGAAGGCGATCGAGGCGGGAGAGCTCGGCGGGGGGAAGATCCTCATCGACTCGACGAGCGGCAACACGGGCGTCGCCTACTCGATCTTCGGCGCGGCGCTCGGCGTGCCCGTGCGCCTCGTGATGCCCTCGAACGTGAGCCGGGCGCGCAAGGACATCACGCGCGCGTTCGGCACCGAGATCATCTTCAGCGATCCGATGGAGGGCTCCGACGGCGCGATCCGGCACGTGCGCGAGATCGTGGCGAAGGACCCGGAGACGTACTTCTACCCGGATCAGTACTCGAACCCGAACAACCCGCTCGCGCACTACCACGGCACGGCCGTGGAGATCCTCGACGCGCTCGGCGACAGGCTCACGCACTTCGTCGCGGGCATCGGGACGAGCGGGACGATCGTGGGCACGTCGCGCAGGCTGAAGGAGCACACGCGTCCCATCCGCTGCGTCGCCGTCGAGCCGACGGAGCCCTTGCACGGGCTCGAGGGGTTGAAGCACCTCGCGAGCTCGCTCGTGCCGGCGATCCACGACGCGAGCGCCTACGACGAGACGTTCCGCGTGAGCACGGAGGAGGGCTGGGACATGGCCGACCGGCTCGCGCGGGAGGAGGCGCTACACGTCGGGCACTCGAGCGGGGCGAACGTGTTCGCGGCCGTGGAGATCGCCAAGGAGCTGCACCGGACGGCGGGAGGCGGCTGCGTGGTTGCCATCGTCTGCGACCGCGGCGATCGTTACTTCGCGCCGATGAAGTGGGAGAAGCGTTATTTATGGTGACGGATCCTCCGTGGACACGCGCGGATCTCACGATCACGCGCGCCGCGCTCGCCGTCGTCGAGGAGGACGCGCTCCGCGGCTACGCGGCCGACGAGGAGGCGTGTGGGTACCTGCGTGGCCCCGCCGAGAGCCCGCTCGTCTGCGACGAGGCCGTGCCGATGCAGAACGTCGCGAACAAGCTGCACGCGATCGATCCCGAGCGGTACTTCCGGACGGCGCGCACGTTTTTCTCGTTCAACGAGAAGAAGTTCGACGACGCGGTCCGCGCCGCCGCGCAGGAAGGGCGGCCCGTGAAGATCCTCTACCACTCGCACCTCGACGCGGGCGCGTACTTCAGCCCGACGGACGCGGCCGTGATGAGTCTGGGCGAGCCGCCCGCCGAGGAGGGCGGCGTGATCACGATGGGCCCCGGGCCCGCGTGGCCACTCGCGTTCCTGGTGACGAGCGTACGCGCGGGCGTGATCGAGGAGCACCGGCTCTTCGTGTGGGACGCGGAGGCGCGGGGCTTCGTGCCGCGCGGCATCACCGTCGTTGATGGGTAGCGGCTTCGTCGTCTGGTTCACGGGCCTCTCGGGCGCCGGCAAGAGCACGCTCGGGGCGATGCTCGCGGCGGAGCTACGCGCGCGCGGGCTGCACGTCGAGGTGCTCGACGGCGACGAGGTGCGCACGCATCTGTCGAAGGGGCTCGGCTTCTCGCGCGAGGATCGCGACACGAACGTGCGCCGCATCGGCTTCGTGGCGAAGCTCGTGGCGCGGAGCGGGGCGTGCGCGATCACCGGCGCGATCAGCCCGTTCCGGGCGATCCGCGACGAGCAACGCGCGCAGATCGAGAGGTTCGTCGAGGTGTACTGCGCGGCGACGATCGACGCGCTCGCGGAGCGGGATCCGAAGGGGCTCTACCGCAAGGCGCTGGCGGGCGAGATCAAGGGGTTTTCGGGCATCGACGATCCGTACGAGCCGCCCGTCTCGCCCGAGGTCACGGTGTACACGGATCGCGAGACCAAGGAGGAGAGCCTCGCGAAGATCCTCGGCAAGCTCGAAGAGCTCGGCCACGTGCGCGCAGGCGGGCGCGCGCAGCAGCCCTCGACGCTGCTCGTGCGTCCGCACGGCGGCGAGCTCGTGCTCCGCGCGGTCGCGCCGGCCCTGCGGGAGGCGCTCGCGGAACACGCGCGCGTGCTGCCGGTGATCGAGCTCGACGCAGAGGCCGAGATCGACGTCGAGCACTTCGCGAAGGGCACGTACTCGCCGCTGAAGGGGTTCCTCGGCGAGAAAGATTTCCTGCGCGTGGTGCGGGAGATGCGCCTCGAAAACGGCCTGCCCTGGCCTTTGCCGATCACGCTGCCGGTGAGCGAGGAGGCGGCCGGGGCCTTGCGCATCGGCGCGGAGGCCGCGCTCCGGACGCGCGACGGGCGGCTCGTCGCGGTGATCGAGGTGAACGACCTCTACCGGCCCACGAGAGGGCTCGTGGGGCCGCTCGGGGAGGTCGATCCGGATCTCGCGCGGCACGAGGCGCGCGGGCCCGTGCTCGTGGGCGGCGAGGTGCACGTGTTCGAGCGGCGCGCCCGGCCACACGGGCTCCCGATCTATGATCCGGCCACGACGCGGGCGATGCTGGCGACACGAGGTTTCGTGACCGTCGCGGGCACACGCACGCGCTCGCTGCCGCGGCGGGCCGAGGAGCACCTCGCCAAGGTCGCGCTGGAGATCACGGGCGGGCTCTGGTTCCAGATCCTGGAGACGTTCGAAGGGGAGCGGGAGACGGAGGCGGTCGGCCTGCCGTCGCGGCTGCGGTGCCACGAGGTCCTCGTCGAGCGATACTTCCCGGTCGAACGGGTGGTCCTGTCGGCGGGCCTCGCGACGTGGTCGGGCGGGGGGCGGCGCGCGGTGCTCGACGCGATCGTGTGCCAGAACCACGGCTGTTCCCACGCCATCCTGGTCGGATCGACCTACGTCGGCGGCGTGGGCGGTGCAGAGCGGGCCTTCCGCGTCTATGCTCCCGGAGAGCTCGGGGTCGTGCCACTTTGCTTCGAGGACGCGTTTTACTCCACCCGGACGAACTCGATGGCGACCCCACGGAGCGCCCCCGGGGACACGTCCACGTGGATCACGGCCACCGAGGCCGAGATCCTCGACATGATCACGCGCGGCGAGGCGACGCCCCCGCCGGAGCTGCTGCGGCCCGAGGTCGCGCACGTGCTGCTCGCGGGGCCTCGCTCGCGGCCCTGATCACGTCGCTCCTCGTCGCGCCGGAGGTGAAGGCCGATCTCGTCGAGGACGCCGATCGCCTCGCGAAGACCTGGAGAGCCCGCGGCGCCGAGACCACGCGCCTCTCGCCGGTTTTCCTCGAGCACGGCCGGAGCGGCCGCATCGTCGTCGCGAAGGAGCCCCACGAGGACGAGGTCCCCGGCTGCACGACGGTCGTGCTGCTCGGCGCGCCCAACGCGGACTTCGCCGTGCTCACGGCCTCCGAGGCCGACGCCCCGTCCTTGCCCGCCGGCCTCTTGCCGCAGGGCCATCCCACGATCGACACGGCAGAGCGCGGCACGAGGAGCTCGCTCGGCGCCGTGTCGCTCGTCCGGTGCGGGACACGCCGCGCCGATCTCGCGCGGCTCGTCGTGGCGATGCGCTCGAGCCGCGGCGCGATCGAGCTCGTCGTGGCGCGCTCGCCCGACCCGCTCGGCGATGTACGCGACGCCTTGCCCGAGCGCGCCTTCGGCCTCGTCGCGCCGCGCGGCAACCCGGGCAGGCCCATCGAGCCGGGGCCGCTCGCCGAGCGCACCGTGAAGGCCGAGGAGCAGGCGCGCGCCGAGGGCGCGACGCGGTTCACGCGGGTGCCCATGATCGCCTCGCCCGAGGGCGCGGGCGAGTACCAGCTCCGCCTCGGCGAAGGTTGCCACCGCGTGCAGATCATGGCCGCGGTGCCGACGACGTTCCCGCATCGCGCGACCGACGTCGACGCCGAGGCGCGCGACGATGCGGGCCGCGTGCTCGCGCGGGATCGCAGCGAGAGCCCGGACGCGCGGCTCGACTTCTGCCTCGGCGAGGCGACTCGTGTCACCGTGCCGTACGCGGGCGCGGCGGGTCTGGTGCCGACGATCGCGATGGACGCCGTCTGGCCCATCGCGCGCGCCGTCCCGAACCACTGGGGCGCGCGCACCCGCGCCGGCTTCGCGCTCGCGCTCCGGAGGCGCAACGCGCCCGAGCCGACGTCTCCGCCCGTGGCCGAGTCGCTCGGCGTCACGGGCCCGACGATGGTGCCGGTCACGCTGGAGCCGGGGCGGTGTTACCTCGCGGCCATCGCCGTCGCGCGTGGCGAGTCGCGGGGCCTGCGGCTCTCGGCGACGGTGGGGGATCGTTACGTGCGCGACGAGGTGGTCGATCGTCCCGAGGGCGCCGCGCTCGCGTTCTGCGCCGAGAGCGAGGAGGCGGCGCGGATCGACGTCGAGGCGCGCGGCGCGGGCGTGTGGTGGACGTTCGCGCTCTTCGCGCTCGGCGGGGGCGAGCCTTGACGCGACGCTCTGCGAAGGCCTGCGCGCTCGCCCTCGTGGCGCTCGTCGCCGGCTGCGGCCCCGCGCCCGCGAAGCCCGCGAAGCCGGCGGCGACGAAGCCCGCGCCGCCTCGTGTCCTGCCGGGCAAGGCCGATGGACGCGCGCTGCTCGCCGCGGACGCCGCGCGGGTGCAGGCGGCGGGCGCGGGCGCGCTCGTGGTCATCGCCTCGGAGTACCTGTCCGAGGGCGACAAGCTCGGCGCGTTCGTCGAGGTCCCGCACGACGCGTGTGCGCTCGTCATGGCGCGTGGATCCCCCTCCGTCGTCGACGTCGATCTCTTCGCCTACGAGGACGACGGCGCGAGCTTCGCCGTCGACGAGTCCACCGACGCGCGCCCCGCGGTCCTGATCTGCCCGCCGCACCCGAAGCGGCTCTGGGTCGCGGCGCGTGTCGTGTCGGGCTCGGGGCTCGTCGGCCTCGGCGTGCACAGCGTGCCCACGACCGCGACGGCCGCGGTCGAGCAAGCGGCCGGCGCGCGGGGCCTCTCCGGCGGCGAGACGGGCCGGCTCGAAGCCTGGCCGGGGCTCGAAGCGAAGCTCCTCGCGCATCGCGCCTGGCTCGGCGGCCGCTGGGAGGACGTGCGCCGCGCGGCCGTGCCCGTCGCGCCGCGTGCCGCCACGCGCCTCACCGCCGCCGTCGAGGCGGGCCGTTGCCTCGACGTCTTCGTCTCCCCGAGTGACGAGCTCGGCTCCCTCGAGGTCGTCGTCGAGGACGCCGCGGGCCGCATCCTCGCGCGTGGCAAGGAGCGCGGCCGCGATCGATCGATCGTGCTCTGCTCGGCGACCACGGTCGAGGTCACGGTGGCGATCCGGCCGCGCGCCTCGGCGGGCGTCGCCGCCGTCGTGGCGAGCCGCTCGGCGCCGGGCGCGGGCGCTTCCCTCGACGTGTCTGCCCGCGCGGAGCACGTCACCGAGACCCGCGAGCTCGCCGCGACGCGCGCGGCCCTCGCCAAGGACCTCGCCGGCAAGGGCCTCGGCCCCGCGAAGACCGTGTTCACCGGCTCCGCCAGGCTCGGCAGCCGCACCGCCACCTCGCTCGACTTGCCTGCTGGCTGCGCGCGGATCGACGTCGTCGCGGGCAAGCCCCTCGCCGACGCCTCGGCCTCGCTCTGGACCGATCGGGGCGCGCTGCTCGCCGAGGGCCGCGGCGGCGCGGGCGTCACGCTCTTCGCTTGTGGCGCGGGTGGACCGGCGCGGATCGACGTCGAGGCCCTCGCGCGCCCTGGCCCCTTCGCCGTCGAGCTGCGCAAGGACGACGCCGCGCCGGCCTCGCTCGTCGCGCATCCCCTCGCGGCGGCGCGCCTGCTCGCCGTGCTCGACGCGGGCGGCGCGCGCGCCTCGGCCGCAGCGGCCTCCTCGGCCCAGGTCGTCTCGCTCGACGCGGGCGCGCGCGTGGCCTTGCCCTTCGACGTCCCTGCGCGTGGCTGCGTCGAGGTCGTGGCTGCGCTCGATCGTGGCGGCACGGGCCTCGATCTCCGCCTCGCCGACGCCTCCACGGGCGAGAACACGGTCACCCGCGGCCGGTTCGTCTCGACCGATCGCCTCTGCGCCGGCGACGCGGGGGCCAAGGGTAACGCCGAGCTCCGCCTGCTCGCCGGCAAAGCCGACGCCCTCGTGCTCGTGCGCGCGCTCCCGCCCTGAGCAGGTGAGGCACGTACTAAAATCTCGCCATGCATTCGAGCGACGATCCCGGGAAGACCCTCCTCCACGCCCCGCAAAAGGAAGCCTCCTCGGGCTTGCTCACCGTGCGTGATTTCGAGAAGGCCGCGCGCGCCTCGCTCCCGGCCATGGCGTACGATTATTATCGCTCCGGCGCCGACGCCGAGCGCGCGCTGCGCGAGAACCTGCGCGCCTTTCGCCGCTGGCAGATCCATTCCCGCGTCCTCGTCGACGTCTCGCGCCTGACGCTCGAGACCGAGATCCTCGGCGTGCCCGTCTCGATGCCGATCCTCGTCGCGCCGACGGCCTACCACAAGCTCGCGCACCCCGAGGGCGAGCTCGCGACCGCGCGCGCCGCCGCCCGCGCGGGCACCCTTTACACCGTCTCCACGCTCGCCACGACCTCCCTCGAAGACATCACGCGCGCCTCGAGCGGCCCGCTCTGGTTCCAGCTCTACGTACACAAGGACCGCGGCCTCAGCCGCTCCCTCGTCGAGCGCGCCGAGACCGCCGGTTTTCGCGCCCTCGTCCTCACTGTCGACACCCCCGTCCTCGGCCGACGCCTCCGCGACGTTCGTAACGGGTTCTGCCTGCCGGACGGCCTCGTCATGGCGAACCTCGTGGACGCCAATCTCGCTGTCGACGCCGCGGGCTCGGCCCTCCAGCAGTACATCGCGTCGCGACACGACGCCTCGCTCTCCTGGCGCGACGTCGATTGGCTGCGCGGCATCACCCGGTTGCCCTTGCTGCTCAAGGGGATCGTTCGTCCGGACGATACATTGCTCGCCATCGACGCGGGCGCCGCCGGCATCATCGTCTCGAACCACGGCGCCCGTCAGCTCGACGCCGCGCCGGCCACGCTCGACGTCCTTCCGCGTGTCGTCGAGGCCGCGGCGGGCCGCGTCCCCGTGCTCGTCGACGGCGGCGTGCGCTGGGGGACGGACGTGCTCAAGGCCCTCGCGCTCGGCGCGAACGCCGTCATGCTCGGCCGGCCCATTCTCTGGGGCCTCGCGGCCGCCGGTGAGGCGGGCGTCTTCCGGGTCCTCGAGATCCTCCGCGACGAGCTCGCGACGGCCATGGCGCTCGCCGGTTGCCCCTCGCTCGCGTCGATCGACAACACGCTCGTCGAACGACGGCCGCGGTGACCCCTACTTGCACACCAAAATCCCCGCCACCGCGCCCGCCGGCGAGCATATCTCCGAGAGCGCGCAGTCCTGGTTTGCGTGACACACCACCCGCGGCGCGACCGTCGTCCCCAGCCGCGGGTGCGTGAACGTCCCTCGGCACTCGCCTCTCGGCGCGCAGACCGCCGCGATCGTCCGGTCACCCGGGATCAGACAACACGCCTCCGCGCCGCAGTCCTCGGGCCCGTCGCACTCGAAGATCACGCCCTCCCCGCTCGCGGTCCTCGGGCACGACCTGCCGTCCTGTGTACACGTCGGCGGCTCGTACGTCGCGCAACACGCGGTCTCGCAAACGTTTGTCCCGCAACGAATTTGCTTCTTCGCGAGCACCGGCCTCGGCCGCGGCGGCTCCCCGACGCCTGCCCGCGCGCCGGGCGTCGCCGCGGCCGGCGCTCCGCAGACACACGGCAAATACCGCGCCCCTTCGTCGTCGCAGACCTGCGTCCCTTGCGCGCCCGCTGCACACGCGCACGCGACCTGCTGCCCCGGCACGCACTCCTTCGACCGACAAGCGCCTGCCGTGAGCGCCCAGGCGCAGAGCGCCCCGAGCGCGAGCAGGCGAGAGGCGAGGGGCGTGTTCATCTGTGCCATTTGAAGAACCCGAGGCTAACGGCGAACGTCGCCGCCGCCCAGAGCGCCATCACGCCGAGCCCTCCCGCGAGGCGCGACGCGTCGGTCACGCCGTAGAGCAGCACCGCGCGCGAGAGGCGCACCATCTCGGTCGAGGGCAAGAGCGCGCCGATCGTCGACAGGAGGCGCGGAAGCGACGCGAGCGGGAAGAACATCTCCGACAGGAAGACGATCGGCATGTTGATCGCGCTGATCACGTCGACGACGAGCTCGGCGTTGTCGATCGCCGCCGCGAGCGCGAAGCCCACGCCGAGGAACGTGATCACGCCGAGCATCGAGATCACGAGCAGCCAGCCGAACGAGACGAGGTCGAGAGGCAGATCGAAGAAGAGCCACGCCGCGCCGACGAGCAAGACGACCTGCACGAGCACGATCGACGACCTCGCCGCGACGTTCGCCGCGATGAACGTGCCCTTGCGCAGCGGCGTCGTCGCGAGCTTCTTCAGGAACAGGTTCTGCCGGAACAGGGCCATCGGATACCCCATCCCGAAGAGGCCCGACGCCAGCACCGAAAACGCGAGGATCCCCGGGAAGAGGTAGTGCACATACCCCCACGCGGGCCCCTCGACGACCTCGAGGCGCGGGCGCGCCGAGAGCGCAGACACGAGCCCTCCGCCGAAGATCCGATCCCGCGTCCCCACGCGCAGCGTCACGCCCTCGGGCGAAGCCGAGAGCACCGCGCTCGCCATCCGCGCGCGTAACTTCCCGAGCGCCTCGGCCTCGGTCGCCTCGCGCCCCACGCGCACCTCCTCGAACGCGGAGAGCTCCGCGACGCACTGCTCGATCGCCGCGCTCTCCGCGCCCCCTGCGCCCGGCGAGATCACGGCGACGTACCGCCGCTCGAACGGGTGGCCGTGCATGAACACGAGCCCCAGCACGCCGAGCAGCACGACCGGGAAGATCAAGGTGAACCCGATCGAGCTCCGGTTCCGCAGCGTGTCGAGGAGCCGCATCCGTACGAGCACGAGGAATGCGCTCATGTCGCCGCTCCGCGCCGCGTCGCCTGGCCCTCGTGGATCTCGATCGCGCAGAAATGGAAAAACGCGTCCTCGACCGGGAGCCCGCGCCGCTCCGCCTCGGGCACGGCCCGGGCGAGCTCCGCCTTCGTCCCGCTCGCGCGCACGCGCCCGCCCACGAGGAAGAGCAGCCGATCGGCGAGCGCGTCCGCCTCGCGCAGATCGTGTGTCGTCATGAGCAGCGTCCGCTCCTCCGCGATCTCGCGCAGCATCTCCCCCACGAGCCGCTTGTTCTCCGGGTCGAGGTGCGCCGTGGGTTCGTCCAGGAACACCAGCGCGGGATCGTGCACCACCGCCGTCGCGATGAAGAGCCGCGCCGCCTCGCCGCCCGAGAGCCGCGTCACGGCCGTGCGGGCGCGGTGCTCGAGCCGCGCGCGCGCGAGGATCCGCGCTTCCCCGCCGCGCACGCCGTAGATCGCCGAGAAGAGCTCGGCGTACTCGCGCGCCGTCACCCGCTCGATCTGCGCCTCCTTCTGCATCACCACGCCCACGCGGCGACGCGGGTAGGGCCGCGGCGCGTCGCCGAAGAGCCGGAACGTCCCGCGCGTCGGCTCCGCGAGGCCGAGGAGGATGTCGAGCAGCGTCGTCTTCCCCGCGCCGTTCGGGCCGAGCACGGCGCAGAGCCCCGGCCCTTCGACGGCGAAGCTCACGTCGTCGAGCGCCACGGTGTCGCCGAAGCGCTTCGTGAGCCCGACGGCAGCGACGATCTCCGCGGCGCGCCCCTCGTTCATGCGCCTCGAAGCCTATCCGATCCGCCCCGCTCTTCGCGTATCCTCGAACGGACATGCAGGCCGAAGCGCGACTCCTCCACGAGACCACGAGCCTCTGCAAGGTGTGCAAGGCCGCCCTGCCGGCGCGTGTCGTCGCCACGCCGAGCGGCGAAGCCTGGATGCAGAAGCGCTGCCCGACGCACGGCGCGCAGGAGGTGCGGCTCTCGACGAGCGCCACGTGGTACGAGCGCACGCGCGCCATCGTGCCCAGGGAAGCGAGGCCCGCGAAGGTGCGAAGGCCGATCGAGCACGGCTGTCCCTTCGACTGCGGCCCCTGCGAGAGCCACACGCAGAAGGTCCGCTTGCCCGTCGTGACCATCACGAGCGCGTGCGACCTCGATTGCCCGATCTGCTACGTCCACAACAAGAACGAAGACGCGTTCCACATGAGCCGGGAGGAGTTCTCCCGCGTCCTCGATCACCTCGTCGAGGATCACGGAGGCGACCTCGACATCGTCAACCTCACGGGTGGCGAGCCGCTCCTGCACCCGCACCTGCTCGATCTCGTCTCGATGGCCCGCGCGCGCGGCATCCACCGCGTCAGCGTGTGCTCGAACGGCGTGCGCCTCGCGCGCGACGAGGACCTCGTCAAGCGCCTCGCCGATCACGGCGCGCGGATCGCGCTCTCCTTCGACACCTTCGACAAACACACGGACCGCGCCCTGCAAGGCGCGACGCTCGTCGACCTCAAGGTGAAGGTCCTCGAGCTGCTCGACAAACATCAGGTCGACACGACGCTCATCCCCGTGATGACGCGTGGCTACAACGACAAGGAGGTCGGCCGCATCATCCGCATGGGCCTCGAGCTCTCGTGCGTGCGCCACCTCGAGATCCACACGATCACGTACACGGGCCAGGGCGGTGCCTCGTTCGATCGCGACGGCCGCATCTCCATGCTCGAGGTCCTCGAGGCCATCGAGGAGACGACGGGCGGCATGTTACGCGTCTCCGATTTCGTCCCCTCGCCGAGCGCGCACCCGCTCTGCTACCAGATCGCCTATCTCCTGCTCGACGACGAGGGCGGCCCGGCCCTGCCCTTCTTGCGGTTCCTCGATCACGAGACCATGTACGACTGCCTCGCCGATCACCTCTACCTGGAGCCGGGGACGCGCCTCGAGCGGGCGCTGCAGGACGCGATCGACATGCTCTGGGCGCGCGGCGAGCCGGGCGACGAGCGGGGCCTCGCGCTCCTCGACAAACTCGTCCGGAAATTGTTCCCGAAAGACAAACGCCTCTCGCCGGCCGAGGCGCTGCGTATCTCGGAGCGAGCGGCCAAGGCCGTCTACGTGCACTCGCACATGGACGAGGAGACGTTCGACGTGGAGCGCACGTATCAATGTTGCGATTCCAACTGTTATGCGGACGGCTCGACGATCCCCGTCTGCAATTACAACATCCTCTACCGGGAGAAGGAGCCGCGCTTCATGCAGGAGCCACGCGCCTGGGGTGAACGCGCGGGGAGGCGGTCGCTCCCCCTCCTCCAGCGTGGGCGCGTGACATGACGCGCCTCCTCGAGGGAAAACGTTGCATCGTGACGGGCGGCACGCGTGGCCTCGGCCTCGCCATGAGCGTCGCCTTCGCGCGCCACGGGGCCCGCGTGGCGCTCACGTACCACAAGGACGACGCGAGCGCCGAGGACGCGAGGCGCGCGGTCGCCGCGGTCGGGGACGAACCTTTGGTCTTCAAAGGATCGGTCGCGGACAGCGCGCACGTCAAAGCGACGGTCGCCGCGGTCGTCTCGGCGTTCGGCGGCGTCGACGTGCTCGTGAACAACGCGGCCATCACGCAGGTCCTGCCCATCTCGCTGCTGGAGGAGTCGGACTGGGACGAGCTCATGGACGTCAACGTGAAGGGCGTCTACCTCTACAGCCGCGCCGCCCTGCGCCACATGATCCGGGCGAAGAAGGGGAGCATCCTCAACATCGGCAATTTCGCCTCGGAGCGCGTCATCGAATCGCCGATCCATTACGCCGCCTCGAAATCGGCGCTCCGCGGGCTCACGGAGGCGCTCGCGCGTGAGGTCGGGCGGTATTCGATCCGGGTGAACCTGCTCGCGCCGGGGCTCGCCGAGGTCGGCATGGCGCAGGGCCTGCCGCAGCACCGGCAAAAGGAGTACCTCGACAAATGCCCCCTCGGCCGCCTCGCGCGGCCCGGCGAGGTCGCCGAGATGGCCGCGTTCCTCGTCTCCGATTCGAACACCTTCATGACGGGCTCCAAGGTGGTGCTCGACGGAGGGCTCTAGTGGACGCGTACGACGACATCCTGCGGCGCGGGTTCGACGAATACCGCGAGTTCGTGAACCCCCTCATCGCGCAGCGCGCCGCGCTCGCCGGCGAGCCCATCAAGCTCGTCCGCGCCGAGGGCGGGATCCTCTTCGACGAGCAGGGCCACGCGGTCGAGGATTTTCACGGCACCCAGGCCTTCGGCCATCGAAATCCGTATATCGCGGACGCGATCCGGCGCTACCTCGACTCGGACGCGCCCTCCTGGTATCCGGCGCGGGTCAACCCCTTCGCCGGCCGCCTCGCGCGGAGGCTCTGCGAGCGCGCCGGTTTTTACGACAATGCCTTCTTCGCCTGCACCGGCAGCGACGCCGTCGAGGCCGCCCTGAAGCTCGCCCGCGCCCTCACGAAACGCCCGCGCCTGCTCGGCCTCGAAGGCGCCTATCACGGCTGCACCTTCGGCAGCGTCTCGCTCATGACGAAGGGTTACCTCCGCGACCCGTTCGCCCCCTTCGTCGAGGGCGCCGAGCACGTCCCCTTCGGCGACATCGACGCCCTCGCGAGGGCCCTCGCGCCCGGCGACGTGGCCGCGATCGTCGTCGAGCCCATCCAGGGCGAAGGCGGCGTGCGTGAATTGCCCCCGCCTTTCGTCGAGGCGCTCTGCGAGCTCACGGAGAGACACGGCACCCTGCTCGTCGCCGACGAGGTCCAGACCGCGCTCGGCCGCACGGGCCGCGGCTTCCTCGCCACCGCCCATTGGCCGCGCCGCCCCGACGTGGTTCTCCTCGCCAAACACCTCGGCGGCGGCATCACGCCGATCTCCGCCATGCTCACGAGGCGCGAGACCTTCCTCCGCGCCTATGGCGACCATTTCGCCTCGGGGGAGAGCCACAACACGACGATGGGCTTCAATGCCCTCTCCTGCGTCGCCGCCCTCGCCGCCCTCGACCTCCTCACCGACGAGCTCATCGGCCGCGTCGCGCGGCTCGGCGAGAAGCTCAAAAACGGTTTGTCGGAGACGCTCACGCGTTCACCGCTCTTCCGCGAGGCGCGCGGCGCGGGCTTCATGCAGGGCGTCGCGCTCAGCAGCCCCGATCACCCCTGGCTCTCGTTCGAACATTTCGGCTACGACGGCCTCGGACAGAAATCGATCATCTCCCCGCTCGTCTGCCACAGGCTCTATCGCCGCGGCTTCTTCTGCTTCACCTGCGGCCACGACTGGAGCCTCTTCCGGCTCCAGCCGCGCTTCGACATCCCCGAGGAGAAGCTCGACGCGTTCGTCGCGGCCGTGGCCGAGGAGCTCGAATACATCGAGGGGCTCGGATGAACGAACCGAAACGAAGAGCGCTCGTGCTCGGCGGCACCGGCGCGGTCGGCAGCGCCGTCCTCGCGGAGCTCGCGCGCGCGGGCGTCCCCGCGGCCTTCACGTACCACCACGCCGAGGCGCGCGCCCGCGCGCTCGCCGAAGCACACGCGGCGCGCCCCCTCCGGCTCGATCTCGTCGATGCCGCGGCCATGGGGGGCCTCGCGGCCTCGCTCGAAGCCGAGGGCGCGCTGCCGGACGTGGTGATTCATTGCGCCGCCATCGTCCGCCCCGCGCCCGTCTTCGAGGCGACGGACGACGACTGGGAGGCCACGATGGCCGTCAATGCCCGCTCGGTCTTCCAGGTCTGCCGCGAATTCGGCCGGCGGCTCTCGGGCCGCGGCGGCGACCTCGTCTTCGTCTCCGCGCTCGACCGCGCGCAATCCCTCCCCGTCCCCGCGGTCTTCGCCGCCTCGCAAGGGCTCGTCGCCGCGCTCGTCATGGCCGCGGCGAAGGACCTCGGCCCGCGCGGCGTGCGCGTGAACGGCGTGGCCCTCGGCCTGCTCGACGCCGGCATCGGCAAGGAGCTCGATCCGAAGCTCGCCGACGAATACAAGAGCTTCAGCGCGCTCCGGCGCCTCGGCGCGCCCGAGGAGGCGGCGAGGACGATCACCTGGATCGCCCTGCACAATACCTACATGAATGGCAAGGTGATCAGCGCGAACGGGGGCATCTGAGCCGTCCTTCAAGCAGAGCGCTGCGCGGCTTCGTGCCTCCACATGGGCAGGCGCACGTGGAACGTCGTGCCCTCCCCGAGCCGGCTCTCCACGTCGATGCGCCCGCCGTGGGCGTGGACGATCTTCCTCGCGACCGAGAGCCCGAGCCCGACCCCGTGCACCACCTTCCGCGTGGAGGCCGCGCGATGGAACGGCTCGAAGATGTGGCGCAGGTCCTCGGCCGCCATTCCGACGCCCTGGTCCGAGATGGCCACGACCACCTCTTCCCCCTCGGGGCGCGCCACGATCCGGATCTCGCCGCCGGTGGGTGAATACTTGATCGCATTGCTGATCAGGTTGTCGAGGACCTGAGCGACCCGCGCCTCGTCGACATTGCATACGAGCGATCCCTCGGGGACCGAGAGCGAGAGGCGGTGATTCGGCGACGTCGAGGCATACAGATCGACGGATTCGCGCAGGATCTTTCCGAGATCCGAGGGCTTCCTGGCCAGCTCGAGCTGGCCGGCCTGGATCCGCGTCGCCTGCAGGAGATCGTCGGTCATTCGACTCAGGCGATCGATCTGCCGATCGACGACCGCGAGCGTGCGGAGCACCCGCGGATCCGTGAGAGGCGCGCCTCGCCCGAGCGCGGCCGAGGACAATTTGATGGCCGCGAGCGGATTGCGGAGGTCGTGCGCGACGGCCGCCAGCACGGCGATTTGCTCCTCGCGTTTCCGGGCGATCGACGCGGCCATGTCATTGAACTCCTCCGCGAGCTCGCGGATCTCGACGGGCCCGATGGCGGGGGCGCGCGAACGCTCGTCGCCGCTCGCGAATCGCTCGATGGCGTCCCGGAGCGCGGAGAGCGGGACGTAGATCTGCGAGCGCGCCCCTTGCGCGAGGCCGATGACGAACACGACGAGCCCGGCGACGACCACGAGGCTCATCACGTTCGCCACCTCGTCCCAGTACCCCGCGCGATCACGCGCCGCGGCCGCGTCCGCGTGGTTGATCGTGACGAGCTCGCCGGCCTTCGACATCATCTCGCCGAAATCGACCTGGGTCTGCCGGAGCGCCAGGCCGAGCGGCACGCCGGCCCGCTCCAGCCTGTCCCGCGCGCCGAAATACGTCTCGAGCCGCCGGGAGAGCTCATGCAAAACCGCCCTCTCCGTATCGGTCCCGATGTGCGCCTCGGCCTCGACCAGCCGCTCGCGGACGGAGCGATACACGGCCGCTCGCTCCTCGTCCTGCGCGTCCCCTTCCCGCTCGGCGGCGTGCTGGGCCAGGCGCCCATAATCGAGGAGCTCGAGCTCCACGTCCCGCGCGAGCCCGGCCCCCGCGATGGCATTGTCGAGGCGCACCGTGGTCTGGTGGAGGATCGTGGTCAAAAAAATCAGCGACAACGCCGAAAGGACGACGAGGAACGACAACGCGGCGACGCCCAGCGAGAGGAGCTGGCTCAGCCGCAGCGGTCGTCTCCGGTTCCCTCGTGAATCACGAACGTCACCCATGGGACGAACATGATCCGGCGGGACCGAGTGCCAACCGCATCGACGGACGACCTCGTCGCGCCCGCGGGAAAGCGCGACCTTGCTACGATGGGGCCCGAGGGCTCCTCGCGCATGAACAAGACACCTCGTTTCCGCGGCGACCCCGCGCTCCGCGGCGCGCCTCCGCTCGGCCTCTGGTTCGCGTTTCGCGGCGACGAGCTGCTCGTTCGCCTCGCGGAGAGCGACGCGCCCGCGCCGCCGTTTCCTTACGACGTGCCCGCCCTCGAGAGCCTCGGCGCGCTCGGCCTCGATCCCGTGCGCGTCCAGCCGCTCGGCTGGCTCGACGCCGTCCCGTGCCGATCGGCCGAGCTCGCGAGAGACGCGCCCGTCCCGCCCGGCTTTGTGTACGTCTCGCTGCGCCGCCTGCACGGCCGCCTCGATCCGGACTTCGAGGCCGCCGCGGGCACGGCGTTCCAGGTGCAATACTGGGATCGGACGCACCAGTTCTGCGGCACGTGCGGCGCGCCGCTCGTGATCGAAGAGGGGCGTCGTTCGAAGCGCTGCACCGGCTGCGCGCACCAGCATTTCCCGCACGTCACGCCCGCCATCATCGTCCTCGTCGAGGACGGCCCGCGTATCTTGATGACGCGCCAGCCTCGTTTTCCTCCGGGCATGTACGGCCTCGTCGCGGGGTTCGTCGAGCCCGGCGAGACGCTCGAGGCCTGCGCCAGGCGCGAGACCCGCGAGGAGACGGGCATCGAGATCGACGATATCCGATATTTCGATAGCCAGCCCTGGCCTTTTCCGCACCAGATCATGATCGGGTTCTTCGCGCGACGCACGGGCGGCGAGCTCGTCGTCGACCGGACCGAGCTCGAGGACGCCGCGTGGTTCGACCGCGGGGCCTTGCCCAAGCTCCCGCCGCCGATGAGCATTGCGCGCAGGCTCATCGACGAATGGCTCGCGCGCCGGCCCTGACGCTCGGGCATACCGACGCGCGTCGCGACGTACGTCCCGCCTCCATAATGCACTGCATTCGTGTGATCGCTCTCTGGTCGCTCTCCTGACCACCAATGCCGGTCTTGATGGCGGCTCGGCGTGGTTGTAGGAATGTTCTGGTGGACCCGTGCGACCCCATGTTCGGCTCGCACATTCCTTGGTCTCGATTGGCGGAGGCACCATGCGATCCAGGCATCTCTTCGGACTCTTGCTCTCGACGCTCTCCCTCGTGGCCGTGAGCTCCATGGGGATCGGGTGCGGTGACGATCCCGGAGGCACGGCGGGCAGCGGCGCGCAAGGCGGCAGCGGCGGCGCGGGCGGAAATGGCGGCAGCGGCGGCGGCGGCCCCGACGCCGACGGGAACACGAGCTGCGATACCGCGGAGGTGCTCGATCTCCTGGGGATGGATGTCCCGTCGAAGCTCGACCCGGTCGCGTCCGACAGGGATTACTACAAGGTGGAGCTCACGAAGGGCCAGGCGATTTATCTCGGCGCGACGAGCAAGCCCGAGGAGGATCCGTACAACGAGACGTACCCCGATACGGTCATCACGCTCTTTTCGGCCGACGGGAAGACGCAGATCGCCCAGAACGACGACATGTCGGGCAGCAACGACAGCGAGCTGCTTTACCTCGTCCCCGAGAGCGGCACGTATTGCCTCGAGGTCTCCGAGTGCGGCACCGTCTTCGGCCCCGATTTCTGCGCGCCGGCCGAGAACATCACGAACGTCGATTACAACGTGAGCGTGTTCGAGCTCAACCCGGACGCGCCGCTGATCACGGTCGACGGCGAGCCGAACGAGACGCCCGCGCAATCCACGACCGTCAAGACCGTCTCCTTCCCCAATGGCGGCCCCATCTCCGGTTACCAGTCGATTGGCTGGGGCACCTTCTCCGCGGTCTCGGACAAGGACGTCTACGAATTCACCGTGGCGGGTGATTTCCCCGTCGATCCGGGCAGCCGCGCGCTCTGCATCTTCGATTTCTGGGCCCCCGCCGGCCCCGACGGGAGCGGCTCGACCGCGACGAACGGCGTCCTCGTGAGCGTGGCCGACGCGAGCGCGCCGAACGTCGTGCTCGCCCGGACCGATATGACGGTCCTCGACGTCTCGTTTGGTTATCCGGAGCTGCCGAGCCTCACGATGCCCTGCGGGAAGGGCAAGAGTTACCTCATCACCCTCGCGCGGCCCGACGGCATCACGGGCGGCGCGAACGATTTTTATTTCTTCTCGCACGTCCAGGCGGGCTCGAACCTCGTGGAGACCGAGCCGAACGACAGCGCCGCCCAGGGCCTCGAGCTCACGCCGACGGAGGACATGACCGGCCGCGTCACGGCCATCACGGGCGACCTCGCGGCCGGCGACGTCGACACCTTCGTCGTGCCCGTCCCGGAGGGCATGGGCCTCGCGAGCGCGTATTGCACGGCGGAGCGCAGCGGCTCGGGCCTCCGCGGCCTGCAGGTCTCGTTGCTCGACGGCAATGATCAGTTCCTGAAGAACGGCAGCGGCGCCGAGGGCCAGGACCACGCCCTCTGGATCGACGGCGCGCTCATCACGGCGGGCGCGACCCAGGTCAAGATGCAGGTCAAGACCGATTCCCAGGATCCGTCCAACACCGGCACGTATTACTACTGCTCGCTGAGCCTCGCCCCGCTCGAGTGAACCCCACGTCGGCCCTCGCCGAAAGATTCCACCGGCGAGGCTGATTTCGCCGCCCGTCTCCCCATTTCCTGCCCATCCGATCGGCGGCATCCGGTAACCTCCTTGACCAGGAGGAAGACGATGCCTCGTTCGATTCCCAGAGAGCCGCGCCACAAACGGCGCGGATTCCCCATTCCACCGCTCGTCCTCGTGGCCGTCCTCGCGCCGGCCGCATTTGGATGCTCCGACGACGCCGCCACGCCCGGAACGGATCCGGGGCGCGTCACGATGCACCGGCTGAACCGCGCCGAGTACAACAATACGGTCCGCGACCTGCTCGGCACGACGCTGCGGCCCGCGGACGATTTCCCCGCCGACGATCGCGGATACGGCTTCGACAACATCGCGGACGTGCTCTCGATCTCGCCGCTCCAGGCCGAACTTTATGCGCGCGCGGCCGAGGATCTGGCCCGCGAGGCGATGCACCTCCCCTCGCCCTCCACGACGCTGCGGGTCGAGGCGGAGACGCTCACCGGCCAGGTCGGCCAGGCCTCCGGCGACGACTGGAACCTGTGGAGCGGCGGCGAATTGCCGCTCACGCACGAGTTCCCCTCCACGGGGACGTATCGAATCGCCGCGCGCGTCTGGGGTGATCAAGCGGGCCCCGATCCCGTGAAGATGAACCTCGTCGTCGGCGGCGCCATCGCCGGGAGCTTCGACGTCAGCGCGACGAGCGCCAATGCCGTGGTCGTCGAGGCCGAGGCCAGCGCCAACGCCGGCACGCAGGTGGTCTCGGTCGAGTTCACGAACGATTATTACGATCCCGACCTGGGCGCGGACCGGAACCTCCACGTCGACTGGATCGAGATCGAGGGCCCGCTCGGGGTCGTCGGGAAAAACCCGATCCGCGAGCGTATCGTGGTCTGCGATCCCACGAGCGGCGCCACGTGCGTACGGGAGATCCTCCAGAAATTCGCCGAGCGGGCCTTCCGCCGGCCCGTCGGCGAGGCCGAGATCGACAAGCTCGTGGGCGTGGTCGCGCTCGCGGAGGCGCAGGGACAAACCCCCTCCGACGGCATCGAGATCGCGCTGCGCGCCATCCTCACCTCGCCCCATTTCCTGTTCCGCCCCGAGCTCGATCCCGACCCCAACGCCGACGCCCCCGCGCACCCGCTGAACGATTTCGAGCTCGCCTCGCGGCTCTCCTATTTCCTCTGGAGCAGCATGCCCGACGAGGAGCTCTTCGCGGCCGCGCGGGAGGGCAAATTGCAAGATCCGGCCGAGATCGAGGCGCAGGTCGAGCGCATGCTCGCGGACCCGAAGGCCGAGGCGCTCGTCGACAACTTCGCCGGGCAATGGCTCTTCACCCGGGCCCTCGACGATCACCAGCCCGATTATCACGCCTTCCCCAAGTGGAACGCCACGCTGCGCGAGTCGATGCGGCAGGAGACCCGCCTCTTCTTCGAGGAGTTCTTGCGGAGCGACCTGCCGATCCCCCGGATGCTCACCGCCGATTTCACGTACATCGACCAGGCGCTGGCGACGCATTACGAGATCAAGGATTTCCAGGGGGAGGGCTTCGTCCGGGTCACGCTCCAGGATCCGAACCGGAAGGGCCTGCTCGCGCAGGGCTCCATCCTCACGGTCACGTCCTTCCCGACGCGCACCTCGCCCGTGAAGCGCGGCAAATGGATCATGACGCAGATGCTCTGCACCGAGCCCGACGCGCCGCCCCCGGGCGTCGAGGGGCTCGTCACCGAGGAGGTGCCCACGGGCTCGATCCGGCAGCGCCTCGAGATCCACCGCGCGAACCCGATCTGCGCCGGCTGCCACGAGGAGATGGACAACCTCGGCTTCGGCTTCGAGAACTTCGACGGCATCGGCTCGTTCCGCACGGTGGACCTCGGCTTCCCCGTCGATTCGAGCGGCGTCCTGCCCGGCGGCAAGACGTTCGACGGGCTCGCGGAGCTCAGCGGCATCCTCGCCGAGGACCCGCGCTTCTTGCATTGCGTCTCCGAGCAGATGCTCACCTACGCGCTCGGCCGCGGCCACGAGGCGGCCGACGCGGACGACCTCGAGCACATGACGAAGGAGCTCGGCGACCGCGGAGAGACGTTCGCCGAACTGATCAAGCTCGTCGCGACGAGCGAGCCGTTCCGGATGCGGCGCGGAGAGGCGCCGGGAGGTGCAAAGTGAAACGTTTCAAGCTGTCACGACGCGCCTTCCTCGGCGGAGCCGGCGCGCTCCTCGCCCTGCCGGCGCTCGAGATGTTCTCCTCGAAGGACGCGAAGGCCGAGCCGAGCGACCTCAAGCGCATCATCACGTTTTACGTGCCAAACGGTATCCACATGCCGGCCTGGACGCCGCAGGCGGAGGGCGCCGATTACCAGCTACCCACCATCCTCGAGCCGCTCGGCCCGATCCGGGACAAACTGCTCGTGCTCACGGGCCTGGCAAACACGCCCGCGCGGCCGGACGGGCCCGGGGATCACGCGGCGGGCACGGCGGGTTTTCTCACCTGCCGCCACGTCGTGAAGACCGAGGGCGCGAACATCAAGAACGGCATCTCGATGGACCAGGTCGCCGCGGCGCACCTCGGCCAGTTCACGCGGATCCCCTCGCTCCAGCTCGGCATCGACGGCGGCTCCTCCGCGGGCGATTGCGACTCGGGGTATAGCTGCGCTTACGCGCGCAACATCTCCTGGGCCTCGGAGACGCAACCCTTGCCGAAGGCGGTGAACCCGCAGGTCGTCTGGGACATCCTCTTCGGCGGCTTCGACCCCAAGGCCACGGCCGAGGAGCAGGCGCGGCAGCAGCTCTACCGCACGAGCGTCCTCGATTACGTGCTCGAGGAGGCGAACTCGCTCTCCGGCAAGCTCGGCACGACGGACCGGCGCAAGCTCGACGAATACATGACGGGCATCGGCGAGCTCGAGAAGAAGATCCAGAAGACGGGCAGCGGCCCGCAATGCACGCCGATGGACCGCCCGCCCGGCGACCTGCCCTACCCCGAGCACGTGAAGATGATGCTCGACCTCATCGCGCTCGCCGTGCAATGCGACGCCACGCGCGTCGTGAGCTTCATGCTCGGCAACGCCGGCAGCGGCCGGAGTTATCCGTTCCTCCTGGTGAACGAGGGGCACCACGAGATCTCGCACCACCAGAACATCCCCGAGAATTTCGAGAAGCTCACGACGATCGACCGGTGGGAGGTCGAGCAATTCGGCTACCTGCTCGGCAAGCTCCAGGCGATCGACGAGGGCAACGGGCTGAGCGCGCTCGACACCTCCGCCGTCTTTTTCTCCAGCGAGATCGAGGACGGCAATGCCCACAGGCACACGAACCTGCCGGTCCTCGTCGGCGGCAGCCTCGGCGGGGTCTTCGAGCCCGGCAGGCACGTCGTCTATCCCGACGATACGCCGCTCGCGAACCTCTTCATTTCAATGCTGAACGGCGTCGGCGTCCCGACGACCACGTTCGGCGACAACGGCACGGGCCCGCTGCCGAACCTGTGATCGTCCTCCGGAGGCGCGGGCGGCGAATCCCCCCCGTCGCCCGCGCCTCCCGCCCCTCACGGCACGTCCGCGAGCACCCGCATCACATTGCCCCGCAGGATCTTCCCGATCGCCTCGGGCCGCATCCCCGAGGCGAGCAGCGCGTCCGTGAGCAATGGCAATCGCGCGGCGTCGCAGAGATCCCGGGTCGGGACGATGAAGCCGTCCCAGTCCGACCCGAGCGCGGGCGTATCCTCGCCGCATACGTCGATGATGTGCTTCAGGTGCTTCACGACGGGCGCGAGCCCGTCCCCGCCGAGGAACTGCGGGCAAAAGATGACGCCCACGACGCCGCCCTTGTCGGCGATGGCGCGGAGCTGCGCGTCGTCCACGTTGCGCCAGTGCTCGAAGGCGCCAATGACGCCCGTATGGCTGACGATCGGCGGGCGCTTCGCCATCGCGCAGGCCTCGAGGAACCCCGCGCGATTGATGTGCGCGAGGTCGACGACGACGCCGAGATCCTCGCAAGCCGCGACGACCTCGCGGCCGAACTGCGTGAGCCCCGCGTCGTCCTGCCGCCCGCGGCCATACGCGGGATAACAGAGCTCATTCCGGCTGAAATGGCAGAGGCTGAGATAACGCACCCCACGTCGCGCAAAATGAGCGAGTTTGTCGAGTGAACCTTCGAGCGCGTGCCCGCCCTCGATGCCGAGCAGCGCGCCGACCTGCCCGCGCGCGCGCGCCGCCTCGATCTCGGCGGCCGTGCGCACCTTGATGATGCGGTGCGGGGCGCGCGAGATCTGCCCCTCGAGCGCGTCGATCTGCTCGTCGATGACCCGCGCGAGCCCGTGCCGCTGGCCGATCGGCAGCGAGACGAGGCCAAAAAACTGCGCCCCCATCCCGCCCTCTTTCATGCGCGGCACGTCGACGTGCCCGCCGAGCGCGGCGAACGGAAGCGGCGGCTCGTGGCGAGCGTGCAGGTCGTAGTTCACCCAGCGCGACCACATCAGGCTGTCGGCATGCAAATCGATCGCGGGGTAGAGGTCGTGGAGCGCGCGCGCTTCGGGGGAGCCGTGCATGGCGCGCCGAGCCTAGCAAAAAATCGCTAGCGCCGCGACCAACCGCCGAGCACGAAGCCCGCGCGTGATTGCAGGAACTTCACCAGCGCGACGGGCGGGGTCGACCACGGCGCGAACCTCTCGGGCATCCCATCACTCGGAAGGACGGCGCTGCGCGTGTACGAGCTCCAGAGGCCGTCGCTGCACGCATAACAATCGCCGCGCATGAACTGCGCGTCCACGCGGAGCCCGCCCCGCAGGCCATACACGGGCATGATCTGCACGAGCTCCGGCAGATCCTCCTGCTTGCGCGCCTCCTCCGGATCCTGGTCGCCCTCGTCGAGCATCGGCTCGGCGCGCCTCGCGAGGGCTTCCTTGTTCGGCAGCTCGAGCAGGAGATCGAGCGGCTTTCCGGCCTCCGCGTCCCACAAGGTGAAACTCGACACGGAGTTGCCGTGCGCGCCGCACGCGAAGATGTACACGCTCTCGTGCACGAAGAGGTACGGCCCGACGCTGCCGAGCAGCTCCACGCCGTGCGAGAGCTCCGCCATGCCGTCGCCGTCGCTGCTCGGATCGACGACCACCTGCCGCGCCTGCGCGTCACGCGGCGCGAGCCAGGCCTGCGTCACCTTGCCGGGCTCGAGGGCCTCCTCCGGCGCGCCCCCCTCGCAGCCGCCGAGCTTCACCTCCTGCTCGCGCTCACGCCAGACGAGCTCGCCGCGGCTCGTCGCGAGGACGACGCCCGACTGCTCGCCGAGCACCTGCCCGTCGCCCGCCACGCGAAACGTCGTCCGCGTCCTGCCGTTCACCGTGCCCCAGACGAGGATCTCTCCCTCGCCATCGGCCTCGGGCGGCGCGGCCCGAGGCCCCGCGGCGAGCTCGACGGCAGGCGCCAAGGTCGGGCGGCTCGCGCCGCAGCCGAGGGCCAGCACGAACGACGCCGCGAGGAGGGCGAACGGGCGAGCGGCCTCGGACATCAAACCCCGTCGACGGTGACGCGGTTCATGCGGACGGGCGTGACGGGGCGATCGTCGCGGTCGGTGCGCGTCGTCTCGATCTTGCGCACGACGTCCATGCCCTCGATGACGCGGGCGAAGACGGGGTGCTTCGAGGGCCCGGGCGTGAACCAGTCGAGGTAATGGTTGTGCACGGTGTTGATGAAGAACTGGCAGGAGCCGCTGTTGGGCTCGCCGGTGTTCGCCATCGAGAGGGTGCCGGGCTCGTTCGAGATCCTGGCGTCCGCGGGGTGCTCGTCCTTGATCGTGCCGTCAGGCCCGTCGCCCGTGCCCGCGCGCGGGCTCTTCGGGTCGCGGCTGTGCGGGCAGCCGAACTGGATCATGAAGTTGTTGATCACGCGATGGAAATGCAGACCATCGTAAAAACCGCTCTTCGCGAGCTTGATGAAGTTATTGGCCGTGATCGGCATCTTGTCGACGAGGAGCTCGACCTTGATGTTGCCGAGGGAGGTCTCGAGGAGCGCAGTCGGGTTTGCCATGAGCGCGAAGCGTAGGCCCTCTCGGGCGAGTTCGGCAAGGGGCGACGAGGGCGACACGAACAACCCCTTGCGTGTTGGTCTCCACAAGCGTACGCCCCGGACCGACGACATGCGAACCGAGCGGAAGAACCGGGGCGAACCGATGCGTTTCTTCGCGACCGCGGCGGCGGGCACGGAGGGCGCGCTGCGCGACGAGTTACGCGAGGCGCGCTTCCGCGAGGTGCGCGCGGACCGAGGCGGCGTGCACTTCGAAGGGCCGATCGAGGAGGGCATGCGGGCGTGCCTGGAGTCACGCATCGCGGTGCGTATCCTCGCGCAGCTCGCCGAGTTCGAGGCGCCGAACGAGGACGCGCTCTACGAGGGCGTGAAGGCCGTGGATCTCAGCTACTACCTGGAGCCGAAGCGCACGCTCGCGGTGCGCGCCGCCTGCAAGGACAGCCGCCTCACGCACACGCAGTACATCGCGCAGAAGACGAAGGACGCGATCGTCGACGAGCAACGCAGGCAGTACGGCGCGCGGTCGAACGTGGATCTCGACGACCCGGATCTCGGGGTGTTCGTGCACGTGGTGCGGGATCGAGCGACCCTGTACGTGGATCTCGCGGGGGAGTCCTTGCACCGGCGTGGCTACCGCAAGCGCATCGAGGAGGCGCCGCTCAAGGAGACGCTGGCCGCGGCGATGCTGCGCCTCGCGGGCTGGGACCGCGCGACTCCGCTCGTGGACCCGATGTGCGGCTCGGGGACGATCCCGATCGAGGCGGCGCTCTGGGCGCGCGACGTGGCGCCGGGGCTGCTCCGGCCGCGGCACGGCTTCGAGCGGTGGCCGAGCCACGACGAGACGCGGAAGCGGCGAATCGCAGAGATGCGCGAGGCGGCGCGAGCGCGCATGAAGAGCGAGGGGCCGTTCATCGCGGGGAGCGACGTGTCGGCGCAGGCGATCGAGACGGCGAAGCAAAACGCGAAGGCGGCAGGGGTGCGGCTGCATTTCTCGCGCGCGGAGGTGCGGGACGTGGAGGCGACGGAGCCGGCGGGCTTCATCGTGACGAACCCGCCGTACGGGGAGCGGCTGGCCGGGGGCGAGGAGCTTTACCGGGGGATGGCGGAGGCGTTTCGGAGGTTGTCAGGGCACACGGTGGTGATCCTGGCGGGGACGCCGGAGATCCCGCGGGCGATGCGGATCCGGCCGATGATGGAGCACACGGTCTGGAATGGGCCGATCGAGTGCAGGTTGTTTTCGTATTCGATTCGGTGAAAGGGCGGGATGGGGCGGCTGCTGGGCGGGGGATCGGCGCCGGGCCGGGCCTTCACGGGCGTGGGTGGTCCCCCCGAACTCGGGCCCTGCGGGCCCTCGAACAGCAGGACCCACCACCCACGCCCGTGAAGG
>NZ_WJIE01000024.1 GCF_009649845.1 Polyangium spumosum | reverse complement strand
TTTCGGCAACTTTTTCCAGTCGAACCCCTGGGTCTTCTTGGCGAGCTCGATGGTGCGCTCGAGCATCCGGAGGTCCATACCATGCGCGATCATCCGCTCGCGGAACGCCTGCAAGGTGCTCTGCCCGAACGCCTGCGTTTCAGCTCCCAAGATGCCCAGCACGAGCTGCCAGCGCAGATCGACGACCGTCAACTCGACCGCCTCGCGATCGGATACGCCGTGATACGCCTGTAATAACAAGACCATCGCCAGCAAGGCTGGAGGTACAGGCAGCCTGCCTTCGCCGGTGTCGCGGTACATGGCCGCGAGCTCGTCCTGGAGAGCGTCGTCGAACAACTCCAGGCGATGCTGATAAAGGAACGCGAACAGCTTCCGGTGGTTGCCCAGCCGGGCCAGGAGCATCTGCTCCCTGCGGGGTCGCGACAGAGCTCGGATTCCAGCGCGGAACGGCGGTCGACATGGACGTGACTTCTCCGTTGGGCTGGGCGAGCCGCGGAGAGTGGATCACGTCGGCAAGCGCCTGTCGATCCCCCTCGTGTAAGTACGCGGAAGGATCGGGGAAGTTGAAGGGATCGGCGCTCTAGGCGCGCCCGGAGGGTCGGCCTGGCAGGTTTTCCTGAAGGATAGTTTGTCCTGGGTCGATATGGACAAACTGCCGGGGAGGGCAAGATCGGCATCCGAGCGCCCTCCGCGCGCCTTCGCACCTAAAGCCCTGCGCACGAGGTGGGACCGATCCGCGACGTTGCGCCCGGCGTGCACGTCGGCCCCCCGACGCGCTGCGGCGCGGGCCGCCCGGCGAACGAGCTGGCCGCGCGAGGGTGATGACCGGGGGCGTTCGTCCGACGCAAGGGCCGTCCGCCTGCTGAGCGGCCGTCCCCAGGCGGGTTTTCCGTTGCCCCACTGTTGCCCCAATGTTGCCCCAACCCCCCTCTCTTCTTGCCCTCTCTCGTCGCATCCTGTCGCGCTCTGCCCACCCCCTCGCGATCGCAGATCTGGCTGAGATGAGCCTGTTTTGTGTCTCTTCTCAGTGAGTTGCGAGGGAGGCGTTCAGAGCACCGAACGCATTTCCCAAACCGAAGGTCGCAGGTCCGATTCCTGCCGGGGCGCAAATGATTCCGATGGGTTACGAGCCATCCCCCCTCGCTCCCTCTCCGCCGACAAAAGCTGTGGCCTCACCATGGCCTCATCCGAGAACGGCGGTCGAGCCCAGCAGAGGACGCCCTGCGATATACCCAAAAGTCGTGGATCGACGTGACCTGAGAAAAGTGGCGTACCTTTTCGGGGGCGAACCATGGCGACGCTGGACGAGCTCGCGCGGGAGGGGGCGCGGCGGATGATCGTGGCAGCGCTCGAGGTCGAGGTGGACGCGTACGTGGAGCGGCTGCGCGGCGAGCGAGGCGAGGATGGCCGCGCGCTCGTCGTGCGAAATGGCAAGGGCAAACCGCGGCAGGTGACGGTGGGCTCCGGGACGGTGACGATCGAGGCGCCGCGGGGTGAACGACAAGCGCGTGGTGGACGGCAAAAAGCAGAAGTTCACGAGCGAGATCCTGCCGCCGTACCTGCGGCGCTCGAAGAACGTCTCGGAGGTGTTGTCCCCTCCTGTATCTGCGCGGTTTGTCGATGGGCGACTTCTGCGAGGCGCTTCCGACGTTGCTCGGCGAAAATGGGTCGGGGCTGTCGCCAAGCGCGATCACGCGGCTCGTGTCGACGTGGTCCGACGAGCGAGAGGCGTGGCAGAAGCGGTCGCTCGCGGACCGCTCCAGCCGCGGGCCAAGTCGAAGCTGCAAGAGGCGATGAACGCGCCGACGCGGAAGGCCGCGGACGCCGCGATCGACGATTTCGCGTCGAGCTACGGCGAGAAGTACCCGAAAGCCGCGAAGTCGCTCGTCGACGGGCGCGAGGCGCGGCTCACCTGCGTCGACTTTCCGGCGGCGCACTGGAAGCACCTGCGTACGACGAATCCAATCGAGTCGACCCTCGCGACGGTGCGATTGCGGACGCGGGTGACGAAGGGACCAGGCCCGCGAAACGCAGGGCTGGCGATGGTGTTCAAGCGGCTGCTCGCCGCCGAGAAGACGTGGCGCAAGCTCGACGGGCACGCGCTCGTGGCCCTGGTGCGAGCAGGCGCGCGGTGAAGGTCCCTGCTTGATCAGGGGCGTGATCCACGACTCTTGACCATTTCTCACGCTCCAGCCACCACTGGATCCATAGCAGCGGCAGCGTCCAGCCGAGCCAGCCGGCGATGCCGGCGATGGCCTGTCGCAGCAGCTCTTCGTTGCCAGTGAACGTGGTGTGCAGTTGCGGCATCAGGGCGATCCCCGCGACCACGCCCCAGATCCGATTGGTGATCACGGACATCGTGAGCGCGAAGCTGCGGACCATCCATTTGTGGTGCTCCGCCATCCGCTGCTGTCGTGCGCTCCGATAGCCGGCGACGGTGAAGATCAGCCAAAGCAGGGCGAGCAGTACGTTGCTCACGCGGATGACGGGACCGAAGGGGCTGAGCGCGCCGATCAGCAGACCGATCACCCCTGCGGGGAGCACGCCACCGAATACGTAGAGCCGCCCCAGTCGCCGGTGCACCCGCGGAAAGCTCTGCCGAAACCACGGCCAGACCTGCACGCAGCCGCTGAGCATGGCGATCGCCCCGCACACGACGTGCACGACCAGCAGCGGGTAGTACCAGCGCAGGTCGGTCGGGACGGGGACCCGGGAGCGGGCCGGATCGAGCGACAGATACGGCAGCAGCGAGAACGCGACGAACACCACGGCGACCGATCCGAGCAGCGCGAGCCACGAGCGCCACCACGAAGGAGTTGCGACCATTTTTTTCCCCTCACCGCTTACTGCGTACGACATACGCTTTACTGTGTGAGGTATACGCAGAAGCGCGATGCGGTCAAGCGAGAAGGGGAAGGTGGTGGGAGGCGAGGGACGGCAGGGCTTGTCGCTGGGCCTGGCGACGGCGTGGGGCGTGAAGGACCGTCCGGGCAAGGGACCCAAGCCCGGGCTGAGCCTGGAGCGGATCGTCGCGGCTGCCGTGCAGGTGGCAGAGACGGAAGGCTTGAGCGCGGTCTCGATGGGCCGCGTGGCGACGGTCTTGGGCGCCGGGACGATGGCGCTCTATCGCTACGTCGAGTCCAAAGAAGAGCTGTTGATGCTGATGATGGACGCCGCGTTTTGCGAGCATCCCCCGCCGCCCGCGCCCGAGGAGCCGTGGCAGGTGGCGGTGGAACGATGGGCGCGGCAGCACCTGGCCGTGCTGCGCAAGCACCCCTGGGTGGTGCGCATTCCGCTGGGCGGCCCGCCGATCACGCCGAACCAGGTGGTGTGGTTCGAACGCGGCTTGAGCAGCCTGAGCGGAACAGGCCTGCCCGAGATGGCCAAGCTGGACGCGCTCGCGCTGGTCAACGGCTGGGTGCGGCACGAGGCAATGCTGGAGGCGGATCTCCGCGAGGCTGAACGCCGCAGCGGTCGCGGCGCTGCCGAAGCCTCCGCGTCGTATTGGCGTACACTGGGCGGGCTGATCGACGCGCAGCGCTTCCCGACGATAAGCGCTCTCGTTGCCGCGGCGACGACCGATGCGATGGAGGACGACAATGCGCAGTTCACATTCGGACTGGAGCGCATCCTCGACGGCATCGCGCAAGTCGCCGAGCATGGCCGTCCGCGGCGGCGCATGCGCTGAGTGTGCAGGTCAGGAAGAACCATCTCTCGCCGATCCAGTCGTGCACTTCCGTGTGTGCCATCCGAGGCGCTCGTAGAAACGGATGACCCCGCCGTCCTCTCCGTGACCGGTCCAGCGCATCATCTCACCGACGATCCTGGGCGTGCTCCGGCGAGCCGAGGTTTGGTGTGGACCATGGGACCTTGGTCTCATGGACGGCGCCCTCCAGGACGCCGTAGGGTGTCGCCTGTATCTCGGTAAACCCGAGCGCAAGGAGACTTCATGGCCTCAGTGATCAAAGCAGCCCCGGAGGGCGTGGCATTTTATTACCCCAAGGACCCGGCGGATCTCGAGGGTGAGCACGGCACGGTGATCTGGCACCGGCCTCTCACCGTCGAGAGCGCCATCGTGAAGCCGGAGGGCGCATCGACGCCGCGCTGGCGCAACGAGCTCGTCCTCTATCGCTCGAGGGACGTCCGCGGCAACCCCATCGCGGTCTCCGGCATCGTCGTGCTGCCTGATACGCCGCCGCCCGCCGGCGGATCCTACCCGGTGATAAGCTGGGCGCACGGGACGGTCGGCAGCGCGGACCCGACCGCGCCCTCGCGTGACGAGGACGAGAAGTCGAAGCCCATGAACGCCTATCCGCACGTCCTGCTCCGCGCGTTCCTCGAGAAGGGCTGGGCCGTCGTGATGACCGATTACGAGGGGCTCGGCACGGAGGGGCCGCACCCTTATCAGCTCGGCGAGTCCGAGGCGCGCGGCATCCTCGATATCGTGCGCGCGGCGCGGCAGATCTTCCCCGAGATCGGCCATTGCTTCCAGATCGTCGGCCACTCGCAGGGCGGCCAGGCCGCGCTCTTCGGCGCCCATCACGCGCCCTCGTGGACGCCAGAGCTCGACTTCCGCGGCGTGGTGGCCGTCGCGCCCTCCTCCTCGATCGTCGACCTCGTCGTGGGCGCCTCCCAGCACAAGGAGACGCCCTTCGACGGCTACGCTTTCCCCGGCCTCTTCCTCACGGGCGCCATGGGCGGCGACCCCACCATCGATCCCCGGGAGCTGCTCTCCGACAGGGCTTACGAGGTCTTCCCGCATCTCGAGCGGTACTCCCGCGGCCGCCTGAGCGAGTCGGACTCCTGGGGCGGGCTCGTGGGGACCGACATCTTCAATCCGAGGCAAAACCCGAGCAAGAGCAAGTTCTTCCGGCAGCTCGAGCGTATGCACCCGGCCCTGCCGATCGAAGCGCCCGTCCGGATCGTGCAGGCCGCCGCCGATACGCGTGTCCTCGCCGTCAACACCAGGAAGCTCGTGGATCAGCTCGTCTTCCTGAATGGGGACCTCGTCGAATACGAGCTCTACGAGCTGGGCTCGGGGGTCCCGATCGTCCCTGATCTCGGCGTCCATTTCGGCACGATCAAGCACGACATCGAGAGGATGATCCCCTGGCTCGAGGGGCATTTCTCGCGGCCGTGAGCGTGGCCCCTTCGTCAGGCGCCCTCGGAGAACAGCCCTTCACGACGACGCCGCACCCCATGTAGCATCCGCCCGTGTGAGCCGTCGCCTCGTCGCCGTCCTCGCCGGCGCGCTCGTCGCGACGCCGGCGCGCGCCTCCTTCGCCGCCCCCGACATCCAGGCCCGCGGCGTGCCCTGGATCCGCACGTTTGGCCTGGATGACGGCATCCCGCAGAGCACCGTCGAAGCCATCGCCTTCGACGCCGCGGGCCACCTGTGGATCGGCACGCAGGGCGGCGTAGCCCACTACGACGGGCGCCACTTCACGCATCTGTCATTGCCGCCCGAGCAGGCGTCGAGCTGGGTGCAGGCGGTCGCCGGGACGCGCGACGGCGCCGTCTGGTTCGGCATGTTCAGCGGCCACGTCCTTCGTTACGCGAACGCGAGCTTCACGCGCTTCGAGGCCGGCGAAGGCCTCACGGCTGGGCGGGAGGTCGTCGCGCTCGTCGAGGCGCCTTCCGCGAATGGGTTTGCGCTCTGGGCGGGGACATTCGACGGACTCTATCGGTTCGAGGGCGAGCGTTTCACCCGTGTCGATCTCGGGCTGGGGCTCGAGCGCGTGGACGTCCGCGCCCTGCAACCTGGGAGGCTCCCGAGCGGCGAGCCGACGCTCTGGGTCGGCACGGGCCGAGGTCTCGTGCACTGCGAGGAGCTTCGCTGCGCGCCCATCGAGCCCCTCGCGGAGAACGTCCCGCCGGAGAAGGTGGTCACTGCGCTCCTCGAAACGACCGACGAGGGACACCGCGGCGTGCTCTGGGTCGGCACGGCCAAGGGCCTCGTCCGGTACGCCGAGGGGCGCTGGGAGCTCGTCGCGGCCTCGGGCGGGGCCCTCCCGGCCCCGCTCATCCGCGCGCTCGCCGAGACCGTGAGCGGCTCGGGGAAACGGACGCTCTGGGTCGCCACCGACGGCGGGGGCATCGCCCGATGGCAGGACGGGGTGTGGACGACGCTGACCAAGCAGAACAGCGCCCTGCCGGACGATTACCTCAATTCGCTCCTGTCGAGCGGGGGAGCGCATGGCGGCCGCACGTTGTGGATCGGCACCGAGACCGGGGGCCTCGGACGCCTGCGGCACGATGGCTGGGTCGGCTTCACCGAGCGCAATGCGGGCGTGCCAGGCGCCGTGCGTAGCGTCGCGGAGGTCGTCGCGCCCGGCGGCGCGCCCGAGATATGGCTCGCCGTGCGCAATCAGCTCCTCCGGTCCTCCGATTCCGGCTTCACGCCGGTCCTCTCCCCCGAGGATGCCGCCGCGACGAGCCCGTGGCTCTCTTTCCTCCTGCCTTCGCGGCAAAAGCCCGGCGTGGTCTGGGCGGGCGGATACACCAAGGGGCTCCACCGCTGGGCCAACGGGGAACTTTCCACCTTCACCCGGCAGAACTCGTCGCTGCCGTACGAGGTCGTGTACGCCGCCAGCGAATCGCTCGACGGGCGTACCCTCTGGGTCGGGACGACGGCGGGCGCCGCGCGCCTCGACGAGAATGGCAAGGGGCCCGTCTACAAGGAGAGCCGCGAGGGCCTCATCCACGAGAACCTCATCGCCATTCTGGAGACCACGCGCCCCGGCGGGGGGACGGCGACCTGGTTCGGGACGACCAAGGGGCTGTCGCGGCTCGACGACGACGGCGCGTGGCGGAGGTACACGACCACGAATTCGCCCCTCCGCGCCGACCTCATCGCGACGCTCGCCGAGCTGCGCGACACGCGCGGGGCACGGATCCTCTGGATCGGCACGGCGGGCGGAGGCGTCGCGCGGTACGATCTCGACGCCGAGGCGTGGCTCCGGGGCCTCGACGAGAAATCGACCCCGCCTTTGCCGGACAGCACCGTGGCGCTCGCGCGCGCGGACGCCCTCGGGCGCGTGTATCTCGGGACCAACCGCGGCGTCGCGCGCCTGACCCCGCGCGCACCGACGCCGGAGGACGCTGCGGAGTTCACCGTCTATGCCTTCACGCGCGAGGACGGGCTGCCGGGCGACGAATGCAATGGAAGCGCCTCCTGGGTCGACAGCCGCGGGCGCGTCTGGGTGGGCACGACCGAGGGCGCGGCGGTCTTCGATCCGGCGGAAGAGGTCCCGGAGCTCGCGGCCTGGCCCCTCGTGTTCACGTCCGCGCGTGCTGGGGATGGCGCGCTCGCGCTCGCGCCGGGCGCCTCTCTCGCCTGGGACCGGAACACGGTGTCGTTCGATTACGCATTGCTCCACTTCCTCCACGAGCCGAGCACGCGTTACCGCACGCAGATGGTCGGCTTCGACGCGGCGCCGAGCGAATGGAGCGCGGACGCGAAGGTGCGATACACGAACCTGCCAGCGGGCGCGTACACGTTCCAGGTCTGGGGTCGTGATCACGCGGGCGCCATCGCCGGCCCGGCTTCGATTGCATTCGAGGTGAGACCCGCGCCCTGGCGGACGTGGTGGGCGTACCTGGGGTATGCCGTCGTGGCTTCGGGGCTCGTGGCGGGTGGGGTACGACTCCGCGTCCGGGCGCTCGCGCGGCGGAACGAGGAGCTCGAAGAGATCGTGGAAGAGCGGACGACGGCGCTGAAAGTGGCCAAGGAGGCGGCCGACGTGGCGAACCGCGCGAAATCGAGCTTCCTCGCCAGCATGAGCCACGAGCTGCGCACGCCGCTCAATGGCATCCTCGGCTACACGCAGCTCCTCGCCCGGTCCCCGCGGCTCTCGCGCGAGGATCTCGCGGGGCTCGGCGTCGTGCAGCGATCGGGCGAGCACCTGCTCGCGCTCATCGACGACGTGCTCGATCTCGCCCGGATCGAGGCGGGCAAGATGGAGCTCGCCACGTCGGAGGTCCACCTCCCGGCGCTCCTGCAAAGCGTCGCGGATCTGTGTCGGGTGCGCGCGGAGCAGAAGGGGCTCGGGTTTCACTACGAGCCGCCGAAGGGCGCGCCGATGTGGGTGCTCGTCGACGAAAAACGATTGACGCAGGTGCTCCTGAACCTGCTCGGCAATGCGGTGAAGTTCACCCGCGAGGGGAGCGTCGGCCTGCGCGTCGAGGCGCGCGGGGACGAATTCGTCTTTCGGGTGGAGGACACGGGCCCGGGGATCGCGCCCGCGGACCTCGCGCGGATCTTCGACCCGTTCGAGCAGGCCGGCGATCGGGGGGCGCGCGCCCAGGGCGCCGGGCTCGGGCTCACCATCAGCCGCAGGATCGTGGAGCAAATGGGAGGCCGGCTCGACGTGGAGAGTGTGCCCGGCGAGGGGAGCACATTCACGGTGGCGCTGCGGCTGCCCGTCGTCGACGAAGAGGGTCCGATCGGCGAGGCGGCTCCGGACGACGTCGTCGTGGGTTACGAGGGCGCGAGGCGCGTCGTCCTCGTGGTCGACGACAACGAGGGCAATCGTGCGTTCTTGCGGGACGCCCTCGGCCCTATCGGATTCGAGGTCCTGCTCTGCGAGGACGGCGAGGGAGCGCTTTCGACCCTCGGGGTGCAGCAGCCCGATCTCGTGATCCTCGACCTCGCTCTGCCCGACATCGGCGGCGACGAGGTCGCGCGGCGCATTCGCAAGACGCCCGCCCTCGCCGGTTTGCCCCTGGTCGCCTCCTCCGCCAGCGTGGACGAGGCTCCGCAGAGGCGCGCCAGGGACGCGGGCTGCGACGAATTCCTCCCCAAACCGGTGCGCCTCTCGGCCCTCTTCGACGTGCTCGGGCGTCGGCTCGGCCTCACGTGGATTCACGCGCCTCGGGGAATGACCGAAGAAACGGAGGAGACCGCCCCCCGCGTCGAGCCGCCCGCGGAGGTGATGGCCGAGCTCCTCGACCTCGCCGAGCGGGGGCGCATTCCGGAGGTCTTGAAGAAGCTCGACACCATTGAAGCGGAGGACGCGCGGCTCTCCGTGTGGGCCGCCGAGGTGCGGGCGATGGCGGAGTCGTTCCAGCTCCGCGAGCTCTGCGCCGCGCTCGCGGGACCCGGCCTGTAGGACTTTGGTCCCATGGTCTCGGCGGCGCGGACCTGATACCCCTCGTCGCGCCTCAGGCGCCTTCCATCCGATCCACGAGCCGCACGAGCTCCGCGACCGACTCCACGCCGAGCTTCTCCATGACGCGACCCCGGTGCACCTTGATCGTCTTCTCGGCCGCGCCGAGCTCCGCGGCGATCTGCTTATTGAGCAGGCCCCGCGCGACGAGCATGCATACCTCGCGCTCGCGCGGCGTGAGCTCCGTGAAACGAGCCTGGATCGTCCGGATCTCCTCCCGCGCCGCGCGCGCCGCTGCATCACGCGCGAGCGCACGCTCCACCGCCGCGAGCAGGTCCGTGTCGTCGCAGGGCTTCGAGAGGAAATCGATCGCGCCCGCCTTCATCGCCCGCACCGAGCTCGGCACGTCGCCGTGGCCGGTCAAGAACACCAAGGGGAGAGGGAAACCTCGTCGCGCGAGCTCCTCCTGCAGATCGAGGCCGCTGATCTCGGGCATGCGAAGGTCCACGACCACGCACCCCGGCCGATCCTGCGCGTGTTCGAGGAACCCGCGGGGGGAGGCATAGGCCTCGACCACGTACCCCGCCGAACGCAGGAGCCGCTCCAGCCCGCGCAACACGGAGGGGTCGTCGTCCACCACGAAGACGGTGCGCTCCGGTTGGGTCATCGCTGCCTGCAGGGGAGAACATGATGCTGCATGTCTGGAATTTCTCGCCTGGATCGCCGAGCATGTCAACGATGCGAGCGCCCCTCGTCCTGCTCGTCGACGACGACCCCCAGAGCCTGAAGCTCCTCTCGGACGCCCTCGCGGGTCAGCCCTTCGCCCTCGCCGTGGCGCTCGACGGCGAGATGGTCCTGCGGCAGGTCCGGCGCGAGGCGCCCGATCTCGTGCTGCTCGACGCGCTGATGCCCGACATGGATGGCTTCGAGGTCTGCAGGCGGCTGCAGGCGGATCCGGCGACGCGGGACATCCCGATCATCTTCATGACCTCGCTCTCCGACACGGCGAGCCGCGTGCGCGGGCTGGAGCTCGGCGCGGTCGATTATGTGACCAAACCCTTCGTGCGCGCCGAGCTCGCGGCCCGGGTGCGGGCGCAGGTCGCCGTCCGCGCCGGGGCGCGGGCGCTCGCGGAGAAAAACGCCGAGCTCGAGCGAGCGGCCGCGGAGCTCGCGCGGGCGCGGGACTCGCTGGAAGCGGAGGTCGTGCGCAGGACCGACGAGCTCATGGCGACGAATCAGCGCCTCGCGCACCTCAATCGCGTGGCCGCGATGACCGAGCTCGCGACCTCGATCGCGCACGAGCTGAACCAGCCGCTCGCCGCGATCCTCAGCAATGCGCAGGCGGCGCGGCGTCTCCTGCAAAGGTCGCCGCCGGACGTGTCCGAGGCCCTCCTGGCGCTCGGCGACATCGTGGAGGACGACCGCCGCGCGGGGACGATCATCCAGCGAATGCGGGCAATGCTGAAGAAGGGGGCGCCACGTGCGGACGCGCTGGATCTGAACGAGCTGGCGCGCGAGGTGGCGCGGCTCGTGGGCAATGACGCGCTCCTCCGGGGCGCGACGTTGCGGCTCGACCTCGGTCCGCGCCTGCCGCGGGTGCGAGGTGATGGTATCCAGCTCCAGCAGGTGCTGCTCAATCTGGTGGTCAATGGGCTCGACGCGGTCGCGGATCGCCCGGCCGGCGGGCGGCTCGTGGTCGTGCGGACCCGCAGCGACGGCAAGGATCGGGTGTCACTCTCGGTCGAGGACGCGGGCAAGGGAATCGCGCAGGAGGACCTGGAGCGGATCTTCGAGGCCTTCTTCACGACGAAGGCCGAGGGGCTCGGCGTGGGCCTGGCGATCAGCCGATCGATCGTGGAGGCGCACGGAGGTCGGCTCTGGGCCGAGAACAACCCCGGCGAGGGGGCGACGTTTCGATGTACACTCCCGATCGCGGAGGAGGGCGGCGTATAGCGGGCGGGGGTAGAAGCCCGACGTACGCGGGCACTCAAGGCAGCCGGTGATGAAGCGGTAACCCTGCCGGCGCCGGGTAGATCGCCACGCCGTGCGCGGCCCCGAGCTCGCTCGTGGAAAGCACGGTCTCGGGCGTGACGGTACCCGAGGCCGAGAGCTGGGACGGCGCGAAGCGCCCGAGCTGGCCGTTGGCCAGCGGCGTCCAGAGGCCGCCTTCCTCGTCGAAGGCCAGCCCGTCGAGCAGCGCGCTGACTCCCAGCTCGAGCTGTACCGCCGGCGTCACCGGCTTTTCGCCCGAGCCCGAAAGGTCGTCCGGCGTGAGGCGGGCAATCACGTTGGGTCCGAAATACGCCACCCAGAGGTTGCCCGCGGCGTCGAACGCGAGCCCCGCCGGTGCCGAGAGCTCGGTTGCGGGCGCGGCGACGTCCATGGACCGGTCTCCACCGCGGGTGCGACGGTTCCCGTGGCGCCGAGCGCCTCCTCGGCCCAGGCGAGGAGCGGCGCGGGGCTGTTCTGCGCGCCGATCCAGAGCTTGGCGCTGGAGGCGATGAGGGCATACGCCACGTCCACGTCGACCCCATCGTCCGCGGGGACGCACACCTCGACGCCGTCGGGCGCGTCGTAGGCAGCACGAACGAGCCCGCCGGGAGCGGCGACCGGCTCGGCGGACACCGTCCATGTGCCGCTCGGGACGCCCTCGAGCCGGCCCGCGCTCGTCGCCGTCGGCGGGCCCTCAGGCGCCTGCAACACCAGGGCGGCGGAGACGGCTTCGGGCAGCCCGGAGACGGTGAGGTTCAGGGTGCCCTTGCCACCCGTGGGACACGAATCCTCTGCGCCTCCACAACCCACGGCGAGGATCGAGAGTGTCCAAGCAATGCTGACGTAGTTCTTCACCCAAGCCTCCTTTGTACAAGAGCGGTCCGACTCTACCCCTGGGCGACGACGAGCGTAAGTAGGGGGACCGGGGTGTGAACAGCCAGATGCTCGCCGGTCAGAAGCACCCGAGCGTGTTGAGCTTCTGCCGCCATTTGTCTGCCATCCAGGCATAACCGTAGGCGTCCGGGTGGATGCCGTCGGCGGCGAGCGTCGCCGTCGGGAAGCCTGTGTTCATGTCGACCACGTCGACCTTCACGTGACCTTGCGCCTTCAGCGTCGAGACGATGCCGTCGACGTAAACGTTGTACGCATTCACCTCGGCGTTGAGCGGGGCGTACACCCCCGCGAGCGGGATGATCTTCGCCACGAGGATCCGCGCCGTCGGGTTGAACGCGAGGAGCCAGCGGACCATGATGTCGAGATCGTACGCCGCATTGAGGTGACCTTGCCCCTGCAGGAGGTCGTTCGTCCCGGCGTGCACGAGGATGACGTTCGCGCCGACGTAATTGGTCTGGATCCACGGCGTGAGCTCATCGACGCGGAACCCCGGATACCCCGAGTGTAGGTGCTGGCCGGCCGCCCAGAGGTTGTACGACGAATAAGCGCCCGAGAGGCCCGCCATCCGGATCGGGGCCCCCACGGCCGGGGGAAACAGGACGAGCTGGCCGCGATATCCGTCGATCCCGCCGATGCCCGCGGTGAGCGAGTCGCCGAAGGGCTGGATCTTGCACTCGACGACGAGCTCGGCCTCGGCCTCGGCGACGTCCTCGTCCTCGTCGTCGATCACGAACGCAGCGTCGCCGTCGGTCATCTCGGGATCCATCGAATCGACGGCGCAGCCCATCGAAGCACAGGAGAGGAACACGAGGGTCAGGCCGAAGAGGGAATTCGAGAGCGTCATGGGAGCCTCCACTTGGGTTTGCGTTTTGCGTGTGGTGCGGCGCGCCGGACTCTCCGTCGCGCGCCTCGGGAGGACGCTATCGCAACGCTCGTGCCACGACGCGAGCCCTCGATATTGCTGGGAAATCGGCGCCGCGGGCGCGGCGCAGGGCCCCGGGTGTCCGGACATCGCGGCGAGGTGTCCGGACACCCGGCGAGGCCACGCTTGCAGCGCGCCGGGAGCCTCGCCTAGGATCCGCCTCGCGTATGGCTCGGCCTCTGCTCACGACCCAAACGGAACAGGAACATTCGGTCCAGCAGAAGACCGTCGGCCTGCTCGTCTTCGTGCTGCGTTACGACGATCTGCTCGCGGCCGATTCGCGGATCCTGCCCCCGATCACCCGCGAGGGCGCGAAATACGAGGTGGGGCGCGCCCCGGAGGTCCGGCCCGCGGCGCTCGCGGGCAGCACGCTGCTCCTGCCCGATCCCTTCGTGTCACGCGCCCACGCGCGCCTCGTCCGCCGCCGTGGCGCCGACGTGCTCGAGGACCTCGGCAGCAAGCTCGGCACGTTCGTGAACGGCGAGCGCATCGAGGGGCCGCGGGCCCTCGTCGATGGGGACCTCCTCGAGATCGGCCACTCGCTCCTCGTGTATCGCCTGGTCGAGCCACGCGTGGCGGTGCGTTTGGCCTCGCTCCCCCAGGGGATCCAGCACGGCCCGACGCGCACCTTGTGCCCCGAGCTCGCGAGCATGTCGGCGGACCTCGAGCGCATCGCGCGGACCGACCAGCCGGTCCTCTTGCTCGCGGAGACGGGCGCGGGCAAGGAGATCGCCGCGCGGTTCGTGCACGAAACGAGCGGTCGTGCAGGGCCGTTCGTGGCGGTCGACTGCGGCGCGATCCCGGATCACCTCGTCGAGGGAGAGCTCTTCGGCCACCGCCGCGGGGCATTCAGCGGCGCGGTCGAGGAGCGAAGAGGCCGCATCCGCAGCGCCGAAGGGGGCACGGTTTTTCTGGACGAGCTCGGCAATCTCCCGGAGAGCGCCCAGGCGAGCCTGCTACGCGTGATCCAGGAGCGCGAGGTGACGCCGGTGGGCGGCGAGCGCGCGCAGAAGGTGGACGTACGCTGGATCGCCGCGACAAACGAGGCCCTCTTCTCCGAGGACAGCCGGTTCCGGGCGGATCTCCGGGCGCGGCTCGCGGGGTACGTCGCGCTCCTGCCGCCGCTGCGGAGACGGCGGGAGGATCTCGGGTTTCTGGTCGCCGACATCCTCGGCAAGACGGGCCTATCGAGCGTCTCGATCACGAAGCGGGCGGCGCGCGCGCTCTTCTTCGGCGAATTGCCCGGGAACATCCGCGAGCTCGAGCGAGCCCTGTCGAGCGCGGCCGTGCTGATGGGCGACGGTCCGATCGACGTGCAGCACCTGAGCGTCGTGGCCGCGCGCGCGGCGAGCCGGGCCTCTGCGCGGGCCGAGGGCTCGGCCGCGGACGCGCCGCCCGCGGATCCGCCGACGGGCGAGCCGCAGCGGAGCTCATCGAAGCGCCCGACGCGGGAGGCCATCGAGGCGGCGCTGGCCCGAACCAACCGCGTGCAGGGCGAGGCGGCGCGGCTGCTCGGTGTCCACGAGCGCCAGCTCACCCGGTGGATGGATGCGTACGGGATCCCCCGCGCCAAAAAGAGCTCTTCGGAGGCGTGACGCCGACGCGCGGGACGTTCGATCCTCAGAAGAGGCCCTCGTGTGTTTTGCCGCTCGGCTTCGTCGTGGGCGCGGGCGGCGCCTGCGACGCGGTCGCCGAGGGCGCGCTCGTCGCTTTCGCCCTCGTGCTGGATGTCGAGGTCGTCGCCGCGCGGGGAGCGCTCGTGGGCGCGGGCGGCGGCGCGGGCGGCGGCGCCGTCACGGACGCCGTTGGCGCCGCTCCTGCGCTGGGCGAGGGGGCCTCCGGCGGCGCGGGCGGGGGCATGCTCGATGCGGCGAGGGGGAGGCTCGTCGTGCCCGACTCGGGTTCGACGCCGGCGCCGCTCGGGGCCGGGAGATGTGGTTTGTCTTGAAACACGTAAAGCCCGACTCCGAGGAGGGCCGCGAAGCCGACCGCGACTGCGATCCACGGAGGAGACGCGCGCTGTGCAGGCGCGGGCGCGACCTCCGACATGGTCCTGCTCAGGGGCGATTGCGTGGACGCGGAACCCTCGGACGCACGCGCGGGTGCGACCTCCGCGGGCGCCACGTTCACCTTCGAGGGAGGCTCGGCGCCCGTGCTCCTGAGCGCCGGCAGGAGCTCCGCGAGCTTCTCCGGCGATTCGGAGAGCGTCTCGACCGAGGTCGTGGGTGGCGCCTCGTCAGGAGGGGCCTGCCCGGCGGATGCCTCGAACGCCGGGGCGGTGGGGGCCGCGGCGAGCTCCGCGGACGCGGCCGCCTCGCCGAGCAGATCGGAGAGCGGCGAGAGCATGCTGTTCACGCGGAGGAGTGAGCGCAAGGCGGCGGCGAACTCGCCCATGGTCGCATATCGCTCCTCGGGGTTCTTGCACAGGCAACGGCCGACGACCGCGTCGAGCTCGCCGGGGAGCTCGGGCCGGATCTGGCTCGGGAGCATGGGCTCCTGCAGCATGATCGCATGCACGACCTGCCCGATCCATTCGCCTTCGAATGGGACCCGCCCGGTCGCGAGCTGGTAGAGGACGACGCCCATGGCCCAGATGTCACTTTGAGGTCCAACGGCCTTCGCGTCCGAGACCTGCTCGGGGGACATGTAGAGCGGCGAGCCGAGCAGGGCGCCGCTCGTCGTGAGGGACTGCGACTCCGCGGACATACGCTTGGAGATGCCGAAATCGAGGAGCTTGAGGCAAGGTTTTCCGCTCGGCCTCCGGATCAGGAACATGTTCGAGGGCTTGAGATCGCGGTGCACGATGCCGAGCCCGTGCGCCTCCACGAGCGCATCGCAGGCCTGGAGCACGAGGCCGGCCGCCTCCGTGACGGGGAGCGGGCCGCGCCGCTCGATCACCTCGGCGAGGTCTCGACCTTCGAGGTACTCCATGACCATGTACGGCCTGCCATCGTCGAGCTGACCGACGTCGTAGACCTTCGCGACGTGCTCGCTCTTGAGGCGCGCTGCATTACGTGCCTCGCGGAGGAATCGATCCCTCGCCTGCTGCGCGCGGCCGGCGCCCTCGGGCCCGAGCATGAGTTTGATGGCGACGAGCTCCCCGAGGCCCTCGTGTCGCGCCGCCACGACCATGCCCATCCCCCCCTGGCCGAGGACCCGTTCGACGCGGTACTTGCCCAGCAAGGTCTCGCCCGCCGTGACGATGGGATGCATGGCGGTACCATAGCCGCTGGATCCCTTGACAGGAAGCACGTTGTCGTGTGTCCTCACGCCCGTGAAGATACGTCGGCCCGTCTCCGACGCACGGTTTCTCGCGGCCCTCTGCGGCGCGCTGCTCGTCGCGCCGGCCGCGCACGCGCAGCCGAGCGACGCCGAGAAGATCGCCGTCGCGCAGGCGCTTTATGACGAGGCCGTCGCCGCGATGGACGCCAAGGATTACGCGACGGCGTGCCCCAAGCTCGTGGAGGCGGTGAGGCTCGTGCCCGAGGGTATCGGCGCCAAACTCACGCTCGCCGAATGCTACGAGGAGAGCGGCAAGCTGGCGAGCGCCTGGTCGCACTATGCGGTGGCGAGCTCCCTCGCGCAACGCGCGGGGCAGAAGGATCGCGCCGCGCGAGCCGCGGCGAAGGCGGAGGCGCTCAAGGGGCGGCTCGCGAGGCTGACGATCGATGTGCCGGACGCGGTCCGCAAGATCCCGCAGGTCAGGGTCACGCGCGGCGGCGTGGCGCTGGGGGAAGCGCAATGGGGGACGGCGCTGCCCGTGGACGTGGGGCGACACGAAATCGTGGTCACGGCGCCCGGGTACGAGACGTGGACGCGGGCGATCGAGGTCGCGAAGGACGGTGAGGCCATCTCGGCGCGCGTCGAGGCTCCCGCGATCGATCTGCGCGCGAGCGCGGCGGAGGAGCGGAGGCGCGCGGCGTCGACGGTGGTGATCCAGAACTTCGCGGCCGAGAGGCCATGGCAACGTCCGCTCGGCACGGCCGCGATGGGCGTGGGGGCCGCGGGGCTCGTCCTGGGCGGGGTGCTGGGCGGGCTCGCGATCCAGAAAAACGACGAGAGCAACGCGGGCCTCTGCGACGCGGACGATTCTTGCAAGCGCGCCGGGCTCGCGCTTCGAAGCGAGGCGGTGAGGCTGGGCAATGGCTCGACGGCGGCGCTCGCGGTCGGCGGGGTCGTGCTGCTCGGCGGGGTCGTGCTCTTCGCGACGGCGCCAGCGTCGAAATCGAAGGGCAGCGCGGAGAAGGGCCCACGGGCCGGGGTGGACGCGACGCTCGAGCTCCTTCCGACCGGCGTACGGGTGCGAGGCGCATTCTGACCCGGCGCGCGCGTGGCCGCGCGAGTCCTTGACAGCTCGCGTGTTCTCATGTGTCACTCTCGAGGGTGAAGCCACACCGGTCCGAGGCACGGAAGCTCCGCGGCGGCGCCCCTATCGTTCTCCTCGCGCTCCTCCTGGGCGGGTGGGTCGCCTGCAATCAGGTCGCCGGGATCCGTGAAGGGAACCCCTATCCGGACGCGTGTGTCACCGTGGACGACTGCTCCGTGCCGGAGCCCGAATGTCGGACCGCGGCGTGCGTCGAGGAGCGCTGCGTCTACGACGACAAACCCGCGGGCACGCCGCTCGTGGCGCAGGTCGCGGGCGACTGCGTGGAGGCGCAATGCGACGTGGAGGGCCGGCGGCGGCTCGTGCCCGTCCAGGCGGACGCGCCGAACGACGGCAATCCATGCACGTTCGACCATTGCGTCGGGAGCACGCCCACGCACGCGCGGCTCTCGTTCGCGCCCTGTTTCACGGGGCCCGCCGAGATGCGCGGCGTCGGGGCTTGTGTCGACGGCAAGCAGGTCTGTGACGAGGACGCGAAGCCGACCGGGCCTTGCCTGGGGGAGGTCTTGCCGAAGGAGGAGACGTGCCTGTCGATCTTCGACGAGGATTGTGACGGGGCCGTGAACGAGTCCGGGCTCGGCTGCGTGTGTGTCCCCGGCACGATCGGCGATTGCTTCGGCGGGCCGGAGGCGGCGCTGGGGAACACGCCCTGCAAGCGTGGAAAGCAGCTCTGCATCCCGGACGGGACGGGGTACGGAGAATGCGTGGGACAGACCTTGCCTGCGCCCGAGGCCTGCAGCCCGAGCGGTATGGACGACGATTGCGACGGTCGCGTCGACGAGGAGGGCCCCGACTGCGTATGCGGCGACGGCGTCGTGTCGAACGCGGAGGTCTGCGACGACGGGAACACCGACGAGAGCGACACGTGCACGACGACGTGCGTGGTGCCGGGCTGCGGCGACGGCATCGTGCAGGACGGCGAGGCGTGCGACGACGGGAATTTGCTGGACAGCGACGCGTGCACCGCCCAGTGCCAGATGGCAACTTGCGGCGACGGGCTGCTCCAGGTCGGCGTCGAGGCGTGCGACGACGGAAACACGATCGGCACCGATACATGCACGTCGTCCTGCCAAAATGCCGCGTGCGGGGACGGGTTCGTCCGGCAAGGGGTCGAGGAGTGCGACGACGGCAGCCTCACGGCGACGGAGACGTGCATGCCCGATTGCCGCGCGGCGCCGGTCGAGCTCTTCGCGGGCGGCGTCTCCATGTGCGTGCTCTTCGCGAATGGCCGAGCGAAGTGCTGGGGCGCGAACGAGAATGGTCAGCTCGGCCTGGGGGACAAATGGATGCGGGGCGACGGGCCGAACGAGATGGGGTACAACCTCCCGTTTCTCGGGCTCGGCGACGGCCGCACCATCCTCTCGATGGCCCCCGGCACCGCGCACACCTGCGCGCTGCTCGACGACCAGACCGTCAAATGCTGGGGAGGGGGCGGGTTGGGTCAGGTAGGTCTCGGCGACATATTGGCCCATGGGGACGAGCTGGGCGAGATGGGGGACAGTTTACCGCCCGTGGACCTCGGCGCGGGCCGGACGGCGAAGGTGCTCAGCAGCGGCCACGCCCATTCCTGCGCGATCCTGGACGACGACACCCTCAAGTGCTGGGGGTACAACTCGAACGGTGAGCTCGGTCAGGGGGATACGATGATCCGGGGGAGCCAGCCCGGTCAAATGGGCGACGCCCTCCCTCCGGTCGCGCTCGGGACGGGCCGGTTCGCCAAGCAGCTCGCGAGTGGACACAGCTTCCAGTGCGCGGTCCTGGACGATGGTGCCGTGAAGTGCTGGGGGTACAACATCTGGGGACAGCTCGGCCAAGGCGATATGATGCAGCGGGGAGACGAGGTGGGTGAAATGGGGGACGTTTTGCCCTCGGCGACCCTCGGCGCCGCGGGCGCGGTCCTCTCGATCTCGGTGACATTTGGTCATTCCTGCGTGCTCCTGACCGACGGAAAGGTGAAATGCTGGGGGCTGAACGGCAGCGGTGCGCTCGGGCTGGGCGACACGGCGCACCGGGGGGACGGGCCGGGGGAGATGGGGGACAACCTGCCGTTCGTCGATCTCGGCAGCGGCAAGACGGCCACGCGCATCGCGACGGGCGGCGCTTCTTCGTGCGCGATCTTGAATGACGGATCGGTCAAATGCTGGGGGGAAAACGCTCGGGGCCAGCTCGGCCTGGGCGACAAACTGAACCGCGGCATAGCGCCGGGCGAGATGGGCGACGCGCTCCCCGCGATCGATCTCGGCGCCGGCCGGAAGGCCAGGAGGATCGCGGTGGGCGGCAGGTTCGCCTGCGTGATCCTCGACGACGCGACGGTCAAATGCTGGGGACAAAATGATTCTGGCCAGCTCGGCCTCGAGGATACGTTCGATCGCGGCGACGACCCCGGCGAGATGGGGGACGCCCTTCCGGTCGTGAAGCTCCGGTGATCGCGGGAGACGAACGATAGGCGCCTCCCGGCCGCGGCAGGCTCGTCCTGGACCGAGCGCATTCCGCACGTGCTAGGGAACCAAGAATCTGTCTCGGTCCCGATCCCCCTCCGTGCCAGGGTTCCGAGACGGACGGCTCGTCGCGCGGCTCGTGGGGCCTCCTCCCGCTGCTTCCGCGAGCGCGAGATGCCTGCCGAGCACGCGGGCGACACCTTCGACGAGGGGCGCATCCATCATCGAGAAATGGGTCCCCTCGACCGGAACCCGCGAGAAGGCGCGCGCCGCGAGAGACATCCAGTACCGATCGGCGTCGGCGTCCTCGGGGGCGCGGTTGTCTCGGGCCCAGAGATAAAGCAGGTCCGCGCCGAGGGGCATGGGTCGATACGCGGCGAGGGCTCGCCAGGTGGCGAGCACGATGGACCGGAAGGGCGTATCCTCGCGTAGCGCCGTGAGGAAACCCTGATAGGCCTGCGACTCCAGCGCGGGCAGGTTCTCCATGGCGCGCAGGAAATCCCCGGCGCTCTCCATGGGCCTCTTCGCGAGCTCGAGCGAGGAGGTATCGAGCATCGCAAGGAGCGCCACCCGTTCGCCCCGCGCGAGGAGCTGCTGCGCCATCTCGTAGGCGATCGCGCCGCCGGCCGAATGCCCGGCAAGCAAATAAGGACCCTCCGGCTGGATCGTCCGTACCTCTTCGAGAGAACGGGCCGCCATGACCTCGACGCGCTCCAGGATGGGCTCACCAGGCTCCATACCCGAGGCCCGGATGCCATAAACCGCGAGGGACGAATCCAGCGCGCGCGCCAGGGGCATGTACGTGTAGACCGTGCCGCCGATGGGCTGCACCAGGAAGAATGGTTTTGCCCCGGCCGACCCCTTCCGGAGCTCGACGAGCAGCCGTCCGCGGTGCGCCTCCCGCGCGACCGGGGCGCCGACGCCATTGCCTCCCGCGTGGGACGCGCCGCGGATGCGCGCGGCGAGGGCACGGAACGTCGGCGATTCGATGAGGGCGTGGACGGGGAGGCGCACGTCGAGCTCTCGCTCGATCCTCGCGCGCAGCTCGACTGCGATCAGCGAGTCGCCGCCGAGATCGAAGAAGTTGTCCGTCGGTTCGAGCTTCTCGACGCCGAGCAGCCGCGCGACGAGGGCGCAGAGCGCCTGCTCCACGGGGTCGAGGAGCGTCGAGCCCGGGACGCGCGGCGCTCCGGGGGCCGGCTCCGCGCGACGCGAGCTTTCCGCCTCGAATTTCACAGCCGCTCGGCCTTCGCGACGTCCGGGCGCAGGTGCCATGACGTAATGAATACGCTCGAAGGGGTAGGTCGGAAGCGGGACGCGGCGCCGACGCTCACCTGCCCAGAAGGCAGCCCAGTCCACCTCCACGCCGATGCACCATAGTTGCCCCACGGCGAGGAGCAGCGTTTCGAGATCCGAACGATTCGCCTCGGCGCCGCGGTGAGCGAGGGTCGTGCAGACGGTCCGCGAGACGCCGACGGCCGGGTGCCGGCGGACCAGGCTCGAGAGCGTCCGACCCGGGCCGACCTCGACGAAGGCGCAGGTCGGATCGGCCAGGAGCCCCCCGATCCCCTCGGCAAACCGGACCGTGCCGCGCAGGTGACGCGCCCAGTAGGACGGGTCGATCGCCTCGTCGTCGCGCAAGAGCCGCCCCGTGAGGTTGGAGATGAGCGGAATGCGAGGCGCGCGCCGTTCCATCGAAGCGGCCCTCCGGGTCAATCGATCCACGAACGGCTCGACCATCGAGCAGTGGACCGCCCCTGCGATGGCGAGCCGCCGGCACTGGATGCCCTCGCGCGCGAGCTCGGCCTCGAAGCGCGTAATGGGCTCGCCTGGCCCCGAGACCGCGCAATTATCGTATGCATTGACGGCCGCGAGCGAGAGCAGAGGCCCCATGCGCGCCGCGAGCTCGACCTCGGACAGCGATACGACGAGGGTCGCCGCGTCCCCGGGCAGCTCCTCGTAGATGGCGCCGCGGAGCACGAGCAGGTCGATCGTGTCCTCGAGCGACAGCACGCCGGCGAGGCAGGCCGCGGCGTATTCACCGAGGCTATGGCCCGTCATCGCGGCTGGCTGGATCCCCCAGGACATCAGCAACCGGCCGAGCGCGTACTCGGTGCAGAAGATGGAGGCGATGTTGAGCGAGGGTCGCAGGAGCGCGCGCGCGGCCTCGGCGCTGTCGGCCTCGCGCGCGAACACGAGCTTGCGGATATCGATGGACAGCGCCGCCTCGAACGAGGCCGCGGCGCGATCGAAGCTCTCCCGGTAGACCGCCTCGCTTTCGTGGAGCTCGCGCCCCATCCCGATTCTTTGAGAGCCCATGCCGGGGAACATGAAAACGACGCGCGGAGGTTGCTCCTTCGCCGTACCGCTCGCCATCCTGTCGCGGTCGTGGTTTGTCAAAGCGGACGCCGCGGAGCTCGGGTCGCCGCAAACGACGGCCCTGCGGTGCGCGAGCTTCGCCCGGCCTTGCTGGAGCGTGAATGCGGTGTCCGGGAGCGAAATCACGGGGTCTCGCGCGAGCGCCTTGGCGAGGCGGTCCGTGCTCGCCTCGAGCGCGGCCTCCGTGCGCGCGGAGAGCAAGAGGAGCTGGACCGGGCGGGAAGGTCCGGACGGCTCGCGCTCCGGGGCCTCCTCCAGCACGACATGCGCATTGGTGCCACCAATGCCGAAGGCGCTCACGCCGGCGCGCCGGGGCGTGCTCCCGCGGCCCCAGCGCAAGGGCTCCGCGTTGACGAAGAAGGGGCTCTCTTCGAGGTGGAGCTCGGGGTTCGGCGTTTTGAAATGGAGCGTCGGCGGGATGAGCTCGCGCTCGAGCGACAGGGCTGCCTTGATGAGCCCAGTGACCCCCGCGGCGGCGCCGAGATGCCCGAGGTTGCTCTTCACCGACCCCAGGGCGCAAAAACCTCTCTTGTCCGTCCGCCCGCGCGCGCCGAACGCTCGCGTGAGCGCTGCGACCTCGATGGGATCGCCGAGCGTGGTGGCCGTTCCGTGGGCCTCCACGAAGCCCAGGCTCTCCGGGTCCACGTCGGCCGCCTCCAGGGCGCGGGTGATCACCTCCGCCTGTCCATCGACGCTCGGCGCCGTGAAGCCGACCTTGCGAGCGCCGTCATTGTTGATCGCCGAACCCCGGATGACGGCGACGATCGTGTCGCCGTCCGCGAGCGCGTCCTCGAGCCGCTTGAGGGTCACGAGGGCGACGCCGCTCGAGCCGAGCATTCCACGAGCCTCGGCGTCGAAGGGGCGACAATGGCCATCGGGAGAGACCACGGACCCGCTCTCGTGGACGTAGCCGAGCCGATCCGGTGGCAGGACGGAGACGCCGCCCGCGAGCGCGACGTCGCATTCACGCGCGAGGAGGCTCTTGCAGGCGAGGTGAACGGCCACGAGGGACGTCGAGCAGGCGGTCATGACCGTCAAGGCCGGCCCGCGCAAGCCGAGCTCGTAGGCCACGCGGGTGGTCAGGGTGTCCGCGACGTTGCCAATGAGCGCCCGGTATTCCTCGGCGCTCAGCGGGCGCTCGGACAGGCCCACCCGCTCGATCCAGTAACGAGGCGCCTCGGCGCCGCCGAACACCCCGATCCTCTGCCCTTCCCGGGAAGGATCGTATCCCGCGCGCTCCAGCGCCTCCCACGCGCATTCGAGGAAGACGCGATGCTGCGGATCCATCACCCGCGCCTCCGCGGGACCGTACCCGAAAAATGCGGCGTCGAATCCCATCGCGTCCTCGATGACCCCGATCGCCGGCACGAACTCCTTCGCGTCGACGAGCTCCGGGCGGACCCCCGCGGCGAGCAGCTCCTCCCTCGTGAAGAAAGAGATCCCCTCGACGCCGCGCCGCAGGTTCTCCCAGAACACCTCGATATCGTTTGCCCCCGGGAAGCGGCCAGCCATTCCAATGATGGCAACGGCGGAGCTCCCGGGAGGCTGCGTCGCCGCATGATCCGAGACGGGGCGCGGCGAGGCTTCGCTCGGGGTGTTGCCCCTCCGCTGCGCTTCGAGGTGCGCCGCGAGGCGGCGGAGGGTCGGGAACTGGAAGAGCTCGACCATGCTCACTTCGAGGCCGAGACGCGACGTGATGGCCGACCGGAGCCGGGCAAGGAGCAACGAATGGCCACCGAGATCGAAGAAGGGGTCGTCGAGCCCGATCCGATCGAGCGCGAGGAGCTCCCTCCAGATGGCCGAGAGGGATTGCTCGATCTCCGAGGAAGGCGCGACGAAGGCCGTCGCGAGGCCGTCCTTCTTCCCGCGGTCCGGCGCGGGCAGAGCGCTGCGGTCGAGCTTTCCATTCGGCGTGAGCGGCAGCCGATCCAGCGTGACGAAATCCGCGGGGACCATGTAATCGGGCAACCTCGCTCGCAGGAAGGCACGGAGCGCCGGGATGAGGCGCTGCGCCCGCTTGCCGGCGAGGGGATCGTTCGCGAGGGGGGCGATGTATGGCTTTGTGACGCGCGTCCAGGGGCGGGGCCTCCCTTGTGCCGCTGCGCCCCGCTGAAACAGGGCGTCGAACCTGCTCGGGTCGGTTTGCGACGGGGAGAGGCGCACTTCGTAACCCAGGGCCTCCCCTCGCTGCCAGAGCGCCTCGGGCGCGACCGCGCCCTGGGCGTCACGCTCCGCGAGGGCAGCGATTTGCCCGCAGGTCTCCGGACCGGTCGACGCGCGCAGCCTTTGCCATGTGATCCAGTCGGAAAAGATGCGCTCGTTGGGGATGTTCAGGATCTCGACCGCAGCGGGCTGCCCGACGAGGGCGCGCTCGATGGCGTCGAGGCCACCCTCCATCCGGGTGAAATCGAGCGAATCCACCACCTCGACGGGCGGCGGGGCCTCGCCGACGTAGAGCAGGACGTCGTAACGATAACGCGTCATCTCGTCGGTGCCGTGGCCACGCTCGAGCCATATCTCCGCATGCGTGAGGCGCGGGATTTCGCCGACGAGGCTCCGGAAGAAGTCCGGGTCGAGGACGAGCTCGCCTTCGGTCGCCATCGCGCGCTCCACGCGCCCGCGCAGCATCGAAGCGGGGAGGTGCGACGGGGACCGATGAAGCTCGACCGATCCGTGGAATGCGCCGAGCAGCGGCAGGCAACGCACGTCGCCCACGAAGATCGCCCCGCCGTCGCGGACGGCCCGCGCGGCCCCCAGGAGCACGTCGCGGAGGTACGCCGCGTCCGGGAAATACTGCACGATCGAGTTGAGCACCACGAGATCGAAGCGCTCCGGCGCGATCCCCCGGAAATCGTTCGCTTCACGTTGCTCGAGCCGCACCCGGGAGAGATTGCGTGACGCGACCGCGGACCCGAGCGCGTCGATGACCTTTTTCGAGAAATCGACGCCGACATACTCATCGCAATGAGGAGCCACCGGGTGGAGCAAGAGCCCCGTCCCGCAGCCGATCTCCAGGACGCGCTCGGGCTTCAGGGCGAGCAGGCGCATCGCGGTGCTGTCCCGCCAAACCCGCATCAGCGCAGCGTCGATGGGCCGGCCGTCGTAGCTATCGTTCCAGCCCGTGATGTCGAAGGTCGGGTCGCCGCCCTCGTCCCGCTGCTCGTACGTCCCCTCGTACAGCGTTTTCCAGTCCGAGACCTGCTCCGCCACGAGCGCGCCGTCCTCCGCGTCCATTCCTCCCCCGGCGGACTGCGGGACGACGTACGCCACGAGGCGTTTGTCCCCGGCGTCGTCCTCCCGCACCGCGGCGGCGACGTCCTGCACCGCCGCGTGCTCGCGCAGAATCGCCTCGATCTCGCCGAGCTCGATGCGGACACCGCGGATCTTGACCTGCTCGTCGACGCGACCGAGGAACTCGAGGCGGCCATCTTGCCGCCACCGGGCGCGATCGCCCGTGCGGTAGAGGCGCGCCCCGGGCGCGGCGCTGAAGGGATCCGGCTTGAAGCGCTCGCGCGTCAGCTCGGGGCGGTGGAGATAACCTCGCGCGACCCCGGCGCCGCCGATATGCAGCTCCCCGGCCACGCCCACGGGCGTGAGCTGGCCCCGCGGATCGAGGACGTGAGCGCTCGTATGGGCGATCGGCCTGCCAATGGCCGGCGTGCCTTCCCCCGGCACGCACTCGGTCGAGGTCACGAAGACCGTACCCTCGGTGGGGCCATAAGCGTTGATCACCCTGCGTCCCGGGGCCCACCGATCGATGATCTCCGCTGGGCAAGCCTCGCCCCCCACGAGGATCAAAGAGAGATCGGGAAACTCCTCGAAAGGCTGCCGGGCCAGGACCGAGGGAGGGAAGAAGGCCACCGAGATACGGCGGCGGCGCAGGGTGCGGGCGAGGTCTTCACCGGGGAGGAGATCGTGGAGCTTCGCAATGCAGAGCGTCGCTCCCACCGTGAGGCTCATGAGCATCTCCCAGATCGAAGCGTCGAAGCCGAGGGATGCCGTCTGCAGCACCCGCGCGCCCCGGCCAATGCCGAGCGGCGCGCGCTGCGCATGGACGAGGTGCGCGGCATTGTGGTGCTCGACGACGACCCCCTTGGGGCGCCCGGTCGAGCCGGAGGTGTAGATGATGTAGGCGGCGTTCGTCGCGCACGCCCGCCGGCGCGGCCGCTCTGCGGGCATCGCTGCGATCTCGCGCGCCTCTTCTTCGAGGCAGAGGACCTTGCCCACGAAGGGCGGCGCGTCCGCGTCGAGGCGCTTTCGTGTGAGCAGGACGGAGGCCCCGCTGTCCTGGAGCAAGAATGCGCGGCGGTCCTTCGGGTGCGCTGGATCGATGGGCAGATAGGCGCCGCCGGCCTTGAGGATCGCCAGGAACGCAATGACGACTTCGACCGACCGATCCAGGCACGAGGCGACGATCGTCTCCGGCCCGACGCCGAGCGCGACGAGGCGATGCGCGAGCCTGTTTGCCCTCTCGTCGAGCTCGCGGTAGGTCAGGCTGCGCTCCTCGGAGCTCACGGCTTCCGCGTCGGGCGCACGATCCACCTCGACCTCGATGAGCTCGTGGACCAGCTCATCCGGCGGGGTCTTCGTGCTCGTATCGTTCCACTCCACGAGGAGCTGATCCCGCTCGAGGTCCGTCAGGATGGGCAACCCGAGCACGGGCTCGCCCGGGCTCGCGGACGCGCCCTGGAGGAGGGCCGTGAAATGCAGGACCATACGCTCGATGCGCCATGCATCGAAGAGGTCCGTGGAATACTCGATCTCTCCGACGAGGCTGCCGTCGTCCTCCTCCCAGCAATACAGGGTGAGATCGAAGACGGTCGATTTCGTGGCGGCCGTCAACTTCTGGACCGAGACGTCGGCGAGGCCGAGGTCGCGCTCGCCAGGCGGCTGCGGGGCAAAAGCGACCTGCACCAGCGGATTGCTGGCGGTGCTCCGCTCGATCCGCAGCTCCTGCACGATCTGCTCGAACGGGAGCGCGGCGTGGGCATACGCGCCGAGGCTCGCCTCGCGCACCCGCAGGAGGAGCTCGGAGAATGAGGGATCGGCCGAGAGATCGATCCGGACGGGAAGGGTGTTGACGAAGAATCCGAGCAACTCCTCGAGCTCGACGCGCCCGCGGCCCGCGATGGGAATGCCGAGCAGGAAATCTTCCCGCTCCGTGTAGCGACCGATCAGCGCCGCGAACACGGAGAGCAGGGCCATCGAGAGGGTGATGCCCCTCTCCGCGACGAGCTCGCGGAGGGGCGCGATCTGGCGCTCGTCGAGGCGAAAAACGCGCCTCGCGCCCCGGAAGCTCATGACCGGGGGGCGGGGGCGATCCGCCGGCAGATCGAGCAAATGCGGCGCGCCCGCGAGCCTCTCCCTCCAGAACCCTGCGAGCCGCGAGGCTGCCTCTCCGGCGAGTGTCCTCCGCTGCCAGGCTGCATAATCGGTGTACTGGAGGCGCGGCTCCGGGAGCGGCGAGGCTTCGGCGCGTTTGAATGCGTCGTAGACCGCCTCGAGCTCGCGGAAGAACAGCGCCATGGACCAGCCGTCCGTGACGATGTGATGAAGGTTCAGCCCGAGGACGTGCTCCGCGGCGCCGAGCCGCAAGAGCCCGGCACGCATGAGCGGGCCACGCGTGATGTCGAAGAGCCGCGCAGCCTCGGCATCGATCCACCGTCGCACGCGCGCGTCTCGCTCCTCGGGGCGCCCGCCGCCGGGCAAGGCGTCGACGTCGAGTTTGTCCAGGCGGACGATGGTGGGCTTTGCGATGCGCCGGATCGGCTTGCCGTCGACTTCGTGGTAGGTCGTGCGGAGAATCTCGTGGCGGCGTGTGATCTCGGAGAGGGCTCGTTCGAGCGCCTCGACATGGAGCGGGCCCTCGATACGGAAAAAGAAGGGGCAGCTATAGGCCGTGCTCTCCGGCGCGAGCGCGTGGAGGAAGTAAAGGCGCTCCTCGCCGAAGGAGAGCGGCAGATCCCCATCCCTCGGCGTGGGCGCGAGGGGAACCTCGTCCGGTGACAGCGCGCCTCCCTCGCGTGTTTGGATGAGGGCCGCGAGGGATTCGATCGTGGGGCGGGCGAAGAATTCGGGGAGCGAGATGTCGACGCCGTGGTCACGCCGGATGCGGGAGAGGACCTGCACGGCGCGGAGCGAGTGCCCGCCGAGGTCGAAGAAATCGTCGGCGACGCCCACGCGCGTGAGGTCGAGGATCTCTCGCCAGATGCTCGCGACCGTCTCTTCGAGCGGGGTCCTGGGTGGCACGAAGCCCTGATCGAGCTCGGGGCGAGACGCGCTCGGCGCGGGGAGCGCGCGGCGGTCGATCTTGCCATTCGGAGTGAGCGGGAGCGCCTCGAGCGCCACGAATATCGAGGGGATCATGGGCTCGGGCAACCTGTCTCCGAGGAACGCCCGGAGCGCCGAGACGAGGCGCGGCGCGTGTTGCTTGCGCGAGGGGTGGCTGGTGAGGGTGTCGAGCGAGCCGGACGCGCCCTGGGGTACGCGCCAGGGCCGCGGTCGACCCTGCTCGAGAGGTGGTTCGAAGAGCACGTCGACGTGGCTCGGCCCGGCGGTGCGGGAGTACGTGACGCGAACGCCATAACCGAGCCGCTCGCCGATCTCCCATAACGACTCGGGCGCTACGGCGTCCGTCGCTCCGCGCGCCGCCTCGGAGAGAACCTCGTGGACGGTCCCCTCCTGCCCCCGCGCCTTTTGCGCGGCGATACAATCGGCGAGGACACGCGCGTTCGGGATACCGAGAATCTCCGCGCGCTCGGGCCGCTCGTCCGCGAGCCATCGCTCCAGGGAAGCGAGGCTGCCAAAGGATTCGGCGTAGCGCCTCGTCGTCGCGACGGTGACGGACTCTCCGACCTCGCCGACGAAGAGGAGCACGTCGTAGCGGAAACGGGTCATCTCGTCCGCACCGTGGCCCCGCTTGAGCCAGATCTCGGCGTGGGAGATCTCCGGCACCACGGACCGGAGGGACTCGAAGTAGCCCGGCGCGAGCAAGAGCTCGCCCTCCGCGCGGACGGCGCGCTGGATGCGCTCGGCCAGGACCGCCGCGGGCTCGTCGCTCCTCGCCCGGGAAAACTCGACCGAGGCGTGGAAGGCCTCCGCGAGCGGCAGGCAGCGCACGTCGCCCAGGAAGATGGCGCCCCCGGGCCGGAGCGCGCGCGCGGCCCCGGAGAGGACGGCCTCGAGGTAATGGCGATCGGGGAAGTACTGGGCGACCGAGTTGAGGACGACGAGGTTGAAGGAGGCCGGCTCGATGCCGGAAAAATCGATGGCCTCGCGCTGCTCGACGGTGACCTGGGAGAGGCCGCGAGCGGTCGAGACGGTGCGGAGGCGCTCGACGGCCGCGGCGGAGAAATCGGCGCCGACGTAGGACCGGCAATGGGGGGCGATCGGGTGGAGCAGGAGGCCCGTCCCGCAGCCGATCTCGTACACGCGCGCAGGGCCGAGCGAGAGCAAGCGCGCGACGGTATTGTCCCGCCAGACGCGCATCGTCGGCTCGGGGATGGGCTCGCCGGTATAGCTGCTCATCCAGCCCGTCACGTCGAAGGTCGGATCCTCGGCTCTCGATTGGCGATAAGCCCCGTCATAGATGTCGCGCCACGCGCCGACTTGCTCCTCGTCGAGGTTGGTTGTTGCCCCTCGCGCCCTCGGGACGAAATAGGCCACGAGGCGCTTGTCCCCGGGCGTGTCTTCGCGTGCGCACACGACGGCGTCGCGCACCATGGAATGCTCACGCAGCACCACTTCGATTTCGCCGAGCTCGATGCGGTGGCCGCGGATCTTGACCTGATCGTCGATACGGCCCAGGTACGCGAGATTGCCGTCCTCCTGCCACGCCGCCAGATCGCCGGTGCGGTACATGCGCGCCCCCGGCTCGCGCGCGAAGGGATCGGGTCGGAATCGCTCGGCCGTGAGCTCGGGGCGATTCAGATAGCCGCGGGCCACGCCCACGCCGCCGATGAACAGCTCCCCGGGCACGCCGATGGGCACGGGCTCCATGCGCGCGTCGAGGAGGTGGACCTGCGTGTTCGCGATGGGGCGACCAATGAGGATCGGCGCCGTCTTCGAGGTGATCTGATGGAGCGTGGACCATATCGTCGTCTCCGTGGGGCCGTAGACGTTCCAGAGCGAGCCCACTCGGTCGAGGATCTTCGACGCCAGATCACGCGGCAGGGCCTCGCCCCCGCAGAGCACCCTGAGCGCGGGGCTCCCCTCCCACCCCGCTTCGAGCAGGAGCCGGAACGTGGCCGGCGTAGCCTGGAAAAACGTGCAGGCCCCCGCGCCGCCGCCGGGCTGCGCCATCAGCGCCGAGAGGCGCGCGCCGTCAACAGCCACCGCGCGGCTCACGACCACGAGGCACGCCCCGGCCGCGAGCGGCAGAAAAATCTCGAGGCCGGCGATGTCGAACGACAGGCTCGTGACCGCGAGAAGCACGTCCCGCTCCGTGATCCCCGGTCTTTTGCGCATGGACGCGAGGAAGTTGACGACGGCGCGATGCGGGATCTGGACGCCCTTGGGCCGCCCGGTCGACCCCGAGGTGTAGATGACATAAGCGAGGTTTTGCGGCCCGATGACCCGTGGCGGCCCCTCGACGCTCTCGCGGGCGAGATCGTCGGCCATGGCGTCGAGCACGAGGAACTGGCCGGAAAAAGGGGGGAGAGCTCCGGTGAGCCGAGCGTGCGTGAGACAGAGCGAGACCCCCGAATCGGCGAGCATGAAGGCCACGCGCTCGCGCGGGTACTCGGGATCGATGGGCACGTATGCGCCGCCGGCCTTGAGAATGGCGAGGAGCGCGATGACGAGCTCGAGCGAGCGCTCGAGGCAGACGCCTACGAGGCTCTCCGGGCCGACGCCCGAGCGACGGAGCCGGTGGGCGAGGCGATTCGCCTTCTCGTCGAGCTCGCGATAGGAAATCGCCCGACCCTCGAAGATGACGGCGACGCTGCCCGGCGTGCGCTCGACCTGCGCCTCGACGAGCTCGTGAAGGCAGGCGTGTTCGGGGAAGGCGACCGCAGTGTCATTCCAGGCTGCAGGTACGATGCACCCCGTGTCGGCGACGCTCATTCATCGGCTCCTTGCCCCCCCACGAATCGTGCATGGATGACGCAGGTCGACGGTACGCCGCCTCAGGAACGAGTCGTCATCGGAATTCTGGAACGACGGATAAGAAGAAACTTCATGTTGCCGCCGCGTGCCAGGCCATCATGGTGGGATGAGGGGGCGCACGTCAACCGACGAGCAAATACATGGCGACGCGTGCGCTGTGGCGCTTAGGTAGCGTCCACTCGAAGACTACAAACCTTACTTTTGCCTATTCAGCTACCTGTGGCGATGGTTATCGCACGCCGCAGGTAAGCTGACACAGCGAAATAAAATACGAGCTGCTGTGCCTGGACCCGCGATGGGGTGGCGCTCCAGCGGCACTTTGTGAAGACGTCGACATCTGGACGTCGCCTTGCGAAATGACAAACGAAGGTTTCCCCGAGGCGCGGGTAGGGTGTAACCTGACAAAGCGTTTGGATCATAGCGACATGAGCGACGACACATCACAGCTGTTCACCTACGCTGATTTACGGAGCCGCAATGCCGAGCTTGCGGCGGAGAATCAGGCCCTCCGCGCCCAGGTCGAGGAGGCGCGCCGGCTCAGCGAGGACCACGCGCTCGCCGATCGGGAGCGATACCTCAATGAGGAGCGATTCCAGCAGACGTTCGATTGTGCTCCGATAGGGATGACCATCGTCAGCCTGGAAGGCCGCTTCGTCCGCGTGAACCGCGCGCTCGCGGAGCTGCTCGGATACACGCCCGAAGAATTCGTGCGGCTGCGCTTTCAGGACATCACGCACGCCGACGACCTCGAGATCGACGTCGAGCTCGTCGGAAAGACGGTCCGCGGCGAGATCCCGCGCTACCAGCTCAAGAAGCGGTACATCCACCGGGACGGCTCGATCGTCCACGCCCTGCTACACGTCGCCCTCGTGCGTGACGAGAGCGGCGAGCCCGTCCACTTCATCTCGCAGATCCTCGACATGACCGAGCAAAAACGGGCGTACGAGGCGCTGCGGGCCAGCGAGGAGCGCCTGCGCCAGCTCTCCACGCCCCTCGTCCCGATCCGCGACGACATCGTCGCCATGCCGCTCGTCGGCGCGATCGATCCAGACCGCGCCGACCGGGCGCTCGAGGTGCTCCTCGCGGGCATCAGCGGCGGGGGCGTGCGCGTGGCCATCCTCGACGTCACCGGCGTGGTCGCCCTCGACGAGCAGGTGGCCGGCGCGCTCGTCCGGATCGCACACGCCGCGCGCCTGCTCGGCGCGCAGATGGTGCTGAGCGGCATTCGCGCCGAGGTGGCCCGCACCCTCGTGGAGGTCGGCGCCGATTTCTCGGGCATCGTCACGTGCGCGAACCTGCAAGCGTCGATCACGTATGCGCTGAAAATCTCCCGCGGCCGTGCCCCTCAGGGAGCCGAGGCGCCCAGAAATGGCGCTGGACGGTGAATACGGCCGACGCGACCGTCACCGGTGGACTCACCCCCTCATCATTCCAACCGCACGCCGACCCTCGAGGGGGGAGGAATGGAACCCGCTCGCCCGAGAACGCCCCCCTCGCTTCTCTTGGTGCGGAAGCCCCTAGCTGGTAGGATACGGGCGCCGTCGGCGTGGAGGGCTCTCCAGGCCCCGCTTCCTTCGCCCCCATCCGCACCTTCCCCATGGACACTTCCGTCAAGCCCGGCGACGTCCTCCTCGGCAAGTACAGGGTCGAGCGCTCGCTCGGAGAGGGCGGGATGGGCCGCGTCGTCGCGGCGCGCCACCTGGAGCTCGGCGAGCTCTTCGCCATCAAGCTCCTCTTGCCCTCGCCCGCCCCTGCGGCTGCGAGCACGGCCTCTGCGTCCGCCGCGCGCCCGGCGGCGCGACCGCCGACGTCCCCCCCCTCCTACGTCCCCCCCTCCGAGCAAGCGTCCCACCCTCTGGTGAACCTCGTCATGCCTGGTCTCCCCTTGCGCTCCTGCACGCTCGTCCTGGCCCTGCTGTTCGTCCCTGTCGCGGCGAGGGCGCAGTCCGCCGATCCCCAGGTCATGGCCGCAGCCCAGTCCCTCTTCGATCAGGCCGTCGAGGAGATGGACGCGAAGAACTACACGAGCGCGTGTCCGAAGCTCGAACAAGCCTCGAAGATGCTCCCCGAGGCCCTCGGCGCGAAGGAGACGCTCGCCCGGTGTTACGAGGCCCAGGGCCGCCTCGCGAGCGCGTGGGCGCAATACGGGCTCCTGGAGACGCTGGCGAGCCGCGCCGGGCAAGCGCCACGCGCCGTCGAGGCGGGCAAGAAGGTCGCGGCCTTGAAGCCGCTGCTCGCGACGTTGACGGTGGAGGTCCCGGACGAGGTGCGCGCCCTGCCCGGGCTCACCATTTCGAGCGACAAACTCGCGCTCGGCGAGGCGCTCTGGGGGACGGCGGTGCCGGTCGACAAGGGCGAGCACGTGATCGAGGTGAAAGCGCCGGGCCATCGCCCGTGGTCGGGCAAGGTGGTGATCGGCGCGGACGGCGTGAACGAGCGGCTGAAGGTGCCCATGCTCGAAGCGGCGGCGGCCGCTCCGCCCGTCGGAGCCGCGTCCGCGCCCGCGCCGCGCGCCTGGCAACGGCCCGTCGGTATCGCGACGATCGTCGTCGGGGCCGCGGGGCTCGGGGCGAGCGGGTTGCTCGCGGGGCTGGCCGTGGGGAAAAAAAACGCGAGCAATGAAGATGGGCATTGCGACGCGCAGAACACGTGCGACGAGACGGGGCTCGATCTGCGACGGCAGGCGGTGGGGCTCGGGAACGGGGCCACGGCGGCGCTCGTGGTGGGCGGCGTGCTGGCGGCGGGAGGCGTGGTCCTGCTGATCACGGCGCCCTCGTCGAAGGGCGGACCCGAGAAGACGGGGCGGGTTCGATGGGGGCTCGAGGTTTCGCCGACCCGGGTCGGGGTGCAGGGGGCGTGGTGAGGATGCGATCGATGCGATGGCGTGGGCTCGGCGCGGCCTTTGCGGCGGCGGCTGCCGTCGCGAGCTGCAATGCGGTGCTGGGGATCGACGAGGGAGAGCCGCGTGCGACGGGGAGCGCGTTCTGCGAGGGCAAAGCCGAGGGGACGGCGCTCCCCGAGCAGACGGCGGGTGATTGCACCGAGGTGGTCTGTGACGGCGACGGAGACGTGAAGGTCGTCATCGTCGAGTCGGACGTGGAGGACGACGGCAATCCTTGCACCGAGGATCGTTGTGTGGGCTCGGTCCCCAGCCACGCCCCGCTGCCGTCGGCGCCCTGTTACGGGGGGTCGACGGGCACCCTGGGGATCGGCGCCTGCAAGAGCGGGATCCAGCAATGTGATGCCCAGGGCAATCCCGTCGGGGCGTGCGTGGGGGAGGTGCTGCCCGACGACGAGAAGTGCGCGACGGTCGGGGTCGACGACGATTGCGACGGGCTCGTGGAGGAGGAGGGCGCCGATTGCAAATGCGGCGACGGCATCGTCTCGGCGGGCAACGGTGAGCAATGCGACGACGGGGGCACGTCGGACGCCGATGCATGCTCCGCCGTTTGCAAGGAGCAGCGTGTCCTGGAGGTCTCCGCGGGCGGCCTGGGCACCTGCGCGCGTCTGAGCGGCGGCCGGATCAAGTGCTGGGGATTGAACGCGTACGGCTCGCTCGGCCTGGGCCACAGCATGAACATCGGGGACGAGCCGAACGAGATGGGGAGCGCTCTGCCGCCGGTGGATCTCGACGGCGTGGCCACGCGTATCGAGGTCAATGGTCACGCGTGCGCGCTGCTCGAGGGCGGCGCCTTGAAATGCTGGGGGACCAACGAGTTCGGTCAGCTCGGCCTGGGCGACACTGCGCACCGCGGCAACCTGCCCAATCAGATGGGCATGTTTCTCCCGGCCGTGGACCTCGGCCAGGGTTTGACGGCCAAGGCCGTCGCCGTGGGCGTCTACCATACCTGCGCGATTCTCTCGAACGACATGGTCAAGTGCTGGGGCTTGAACGACTCGGGGCAGCTCGGCCTCGGCGACACCGAGCGCCGCGGCGACGATCCGGGTGAGATGGGCGACGCGCTCCCCGAGCTGCAGCTTGGCGGCAAGGTCAAGGCCATCACGGCGGGGGCGACGCACACCTGCGCGATCCTGTTCAACGACAAGGTCAAATGCTGGGGAGGGAATTTTTATGGCCAGCTCGGCCTCGGCGACACGAACGACCGAGGCAATACACCCAGCACGCTGGGCGCGGCCCTCGATTATGTGGATCTCGGGACCGACAAGCCCGTCAAGAGCATCTCGGCAGGCGGGTATACACATACCTGCGCGATCCTGGACGAAGGCATGGTCAAGTGCTGGGGGGGCAACGAGTTTGGCCAGCTCGGTCTGGAGGACACGGAACATCGCGGCGACGCGCCGAACGAGATGGGAACGAACCTCCCCGCGGTGAAGCTCGGGAACGGAACGTGGGCCGTGGCCATCACGGCGCGCAACAACGGGACCTGCGCGCTCGGGCCGGGCGGCGGCGTCAGATGCTGGGGAAAGAACGATTACGGCTCGCTCGGCCTCGGCGACCTGAACGACCGCGGCGACGCTCCGGGCGAGATGGGCGATGCCCTGCCCGTCGTGGCCCTCGGAGCGGACGACAAGGGCGCGCTCTTCACGACCGCGGCCATCACGGCAAATGACCTCCACGCCTGCGCGCTCCTCTCCATCGGCGCCGTCAAATGCTGGGGGCTCGGCAATCGACTCGGCCTTGGAGACTTCGAGAGCCGCGGCGACGGCCCCGGCGAAATGGGCGACGCGCTCCCCACGGTGAAACTCTTCTCCAGTAACTGGTGAAACCACGAGCACCACCGATTTCAGCTTCGTTTGGGACGGGGCCTCGGGGCCGAGCGGCGCTCGTTGACCCGCCGAGCCCGGCTCAATCGTGCCCCTTGGCAGGAGCCAGGATCTGGCTGCCGAGATTCAACAAGCGGCGGGACGTTCCGGGCCGTCGTTGCCATCGTCGTCACCGACCCTCTCCCCCGGCGTGTCGACGACTCCCTCCAGCGACTCGTTCACGGAGAGCACATCCATCCGCCGATCCCAGTTTGTCCTCGGGATCTCCCGCACGAGCCCCGCGATCGCATCCTTCCGTAGACCTTTCATTTCGGGGGAAACTCGACCCAGCAGGCCAAGCGCCTGAATCCCGAGGCCAGGGACCTTGCAAGCCACCGCCCGCTCCGCGAGTGTCTCCACTTCTCCCGCGTCCGGGGGCGCGCCACACGCGATGGCGAGCGCGCGGGCCAGCATCGTCGCGAAAGGCCGTCCCATCCCGAGCCATACCGAGGCTGCCCGTCCCGCGAGCGCCGCGCCCTCGCCCAGCATCCCCGCGCGCATGGCCGCTGCTGCCTCGTTCAGGCAAACGAGAGCTTCCAGGTCCAGCGCGCCGACCCGGGCGACGGCGTCGACGAACTCGTGATCGGGTCCCTCGAGCTCTCCCATTCGATACCGCGCCGCGCGAATCAACCATTCGGCGCGCCCTTCCCAGTAGGGGTCCCGGCATTGCGCTGCGAGCGCGCGCGCCTCCGTGGCGCGCTCGGCTGCCTCGGCGTGGCGGAACGCTTCCAGCAATGCAGAGGCGCTGTTCAGCGTGAGCGAGATGCGCCCCGTCTTCCATGGCTCGAGCGTCGCGGCCTGGGCATGGAGCGCCGCTGCTTCCTGGAAACGACCCTCGTGGTATCGCTGGAGCGCGCGCCCCTCGACCAGGCTGAGCTGGGCGAGCGGATGGCCGCTCTGTTCTGCCCAGGCCTCGACCTCCTCGAGCACCTCCGCGAGGAGTGAAGCCGACGCGCGGGCCGCCACCGCGGTGATGCGTATTCGATGTCGTCGCCGCTCGAGCTCCGGATCCTGAAACGGTTCGATGTCGTCAGCCATTTCGAGGGCATGGAGCCCGCCTGCCCCCGGCGCAGCGAGCCCCGCGCGGAGCAGAGATTCGAGCCGATCCAGCTCAGCGCCGCGTGTTCGAGCGCGCGTGAGCTCGTAGAGGACCCGATCGAGCGCGCGCGGTGTGTACTGCGCAAAGGCGCTCTTCGCCCATGTGGTCAGGATCTCCGCTTCTTCGGGCGTGGCGCCTTGTTCGCGCGCAGCCCGGAGGCCTTCGGCGAGCGCTGCCGTCGCGGCGTCCAGGTCTCCCTCGACCGCATATCGCCGCGCGGCGACGGCTGCTTCTCGCGCCGCCTCCCGGGCGAGCCCCGCGGAGAGCAGGTGATGGAGCCGTCCCTCGTCGCCGGGCTCGAGGATGGCTGCGATGGCCCGGTGCGCCTCGGCGCGCTGCAGCTCATTCCACGGATAATCCACGCGCCCGCGCCCCTCGAAGCTGTCGTGCCTCTGGCGCCTTACTGCACCACGAAGAACGAGCGCTTCACAGGCTGCCTCGACGCGCCACGGGGCGCACTGCATCACGCGCGCGAGCTGCATGAGTGTCAGGGGGCGACCGGCGAGCGAGAGCCAGCGCAGCGTCTCCTCGACGTGCAGGGGATCGTCGAGGTCGTTCGCCGTCATTGCCGCGCTCGGAACGACCACGAGCCCCGCGTGGAGCCGGCTCAGGGCGTCACGATCGACCGCGAAGAGCGGACCGTCGCGGCGAGCGAGGCCCAGGTGTGTCCACGCGAGGAGCTCCGCCTCGATTCGCGCGGGGAGCCCGTCCGTCCGCTCCCACAACGCCCGCGCAGCGTCCTCCCGCAGATGAAATAGCTTGTCGGGGCCAGAAAAGAGCTGCGCGAGCACGGCCTCGTCGAGCGGCGCGACCTCCACGACCTCGTCGGACGATACCCCGGGAGGCCGCGACACGAGGGAGCGGACGACTCCGCCCGGGACCTCCCGATACCGCGCGAGGATCTTCGCGGACCAGGGATCGAGCATCTCCGCGTCATCTGCGAACAGGACGGCGCGTTCGCCGAGCGCCCTCGACAGCGCGTCGTCTGCCCATGCGAGCGCACTTTCGAGTCGCAGCTCGGCTCCGCCGGCTGGTTCTCCCAGCAATGGGAGGATACTGCCGAGTGGTGCCCGCGAGGGACGCGTCCACGCCGCAGACCAACCTCGGGCCGCGAGCTCGCGGGAGGCCTCCTGCATGCAACGCGAACGGCCCGACCCGCGAGGGCCCACGATATCGACGGAGCGCCCCGCCTGTACGGCGTCGACGACCTCGTGCACGGCCGTGCGACGACCGAGCCACGGGAGCCTCGCGGAAGGGTTCGTCGACTCGCCTCGAAGCGCTGCCAGCACCTCCGCAGCAGAGCCGAATCGATCCTCGATGCGTGTCGCGAGCAATCGATCGATGACCCGAGCCACGACGGCCGGCAGCTCCGGGGCGAGCTCCTCCACACGCAGCGCCGGCTTCACGAGGCGGGCGCGCAGCATCGAAGTCACGTCTTTCGCTTCGTGGGGCACGCGACCCGTGAGCGATTCATAGAGCATCACGCCGATGGCGTAGAGGTCCGTCCGTGCGTCGACCGTACGACCGAGAATCTGCTCGGGCGCGACATAAAGCGGCGTGCCCACGAGCTGCCCTGCGCTCGTCAACCGTTCGGAGCCGGGCGCCTGCAGTCGTGAAATACCGAAATCGAGCACGACGGGGCGCCCGTCGGGGCGCACGAGCACATTTTCGGGCTTGAGGTCCCTGTGCACGACGCCGGCGGCGTGGACGTGCGAGAGGGTCTCCAGAAGCGCGAGCGCCGAACCCGCGAGGGTTCGCCATGGTATGCGGCGCGGCGTCCCGGGGGGCTTCTCCGCGCCCGGGAAAGGCCGGCCTTCGACGAGCTCCATCACGAGGAAGGGCCTTCCATCGGCGATGCCTTCGTCGATCAGCCGCACGACGCCGGGAAACCGCAGCATGCGCAAAGTCGTGATCTCGCGGCGAATACGGGCCCGCATGGATCCATGGGCCACGCGCATCCACTTGAGCGCGACCTGCTCGCCGAGGATACGATCGTCGGCCGCCCATACGTCGCCGTGTGCGCCGCGGCCGAGGTGCCTGACGAGGGTATAACGATCCTCGATCGTGCGTCCCTGTTCGTCGAGGCTCGCGGAGGCGGCCTCTGCGTGCTCTGGCGGATCGGCGAGGAAGGTGTCTGCCAGGGCCGTTTCATGAGCCGCGGCGGACGAGTCCTCCTCGAGTGGCTCGCTCTCCGTCTGCGTCGCGGCTGCGTCGACCGCCGGGGGCATGCCCCGAGCGTACTTGGCCTCGGCGATCGATGCAACGGGGCAGATCAGGGCGCGAAGGGCGCCGCAGGGCCGTGGTAATTGATGCAGCCGGTGATGACGAACGTGCCACCGGAGCTCCACGTCCTGTTGCATTCCTCGACGAACACATCGAGCGAGGAGGCTTCCTCGACCCCGACGGCGATGGCGGCGGTACGGGTGTTCCCTGCCGGCTGATATCGCGCCGGCAAGGACCAGTACTCGATGCTCGATTCCTGCGTCAAGCCCCGCACGACGAAGGCACGGCCGCGCCAATCTTCCTGGAGCACGTCGACGACCTTGCCCGTCCAATCGAGCTGGTAGTTGCTCCCGGGGCGCTCGGGGAACGTGGGTTTGGGGAGGCGAGAGGCGGGCGGGAGCTGGGTCCAGGTCACGCCGTCATACGTGCCGCCTTGCTGGTACACGTCCGCCTGCGCCCAGACGTAAAATCCATTGGGCCTCCAGAGGCCAGGCACGTTCGCCTGCCAGTCGGCGAGGGACCAGCTCGCCATGGACGCGGGGGGCGGCCGGATCTCGAGCTCGTTCTGCGGGTGCCGGAACAGGAGCCAGCGCTGGAGCTGGCCTTTGCCGTGCGCCACGGTGAATGCATACCCGAGAGGTTCTCCCGTCCTTCGATCGATGATCTCGGCAGCGCCGAGATCGAGCAGGCCCGTCGTCGTCATGAACCTTCCTCCAGTCCGGAGCTTGGCGCGTCTTCATCGCGCCGCGTATGAGCAGGCCATCATGCAGCGTTCGTGCCTGGATTGTCACCCAGGAACGCAGCCCGCGTGGCACCGGCTGACGCGTCAGTGACCGAGGCTGACGGGTCAACCGGTTTGATGTGTGTCAATTCACCGCTGAGTGAACGCTGTCTCCTCACTTTACGGGAGGTTCGTCCTTTGCTTTCATCGAACGCTCATGACCGTCTACTCCGGCGAGGAATCAACCCGCTCCCATGTCCTGCTCGTCGGCATCGACGCCTATCCATGCGTCGATCCGCTCTACGGCTGCGCCAACGATGTCGACGCGCTGGAGGCGCTCTTGCTCGACCGTCTCTCGATCCCAGCCGATTCGATCACGAAGCTCGTGGCGCGTCACCCGGTGTCATCGAGGCGACCGCGGCTCCCGGAGGGCGAGCCGACATTGGAGAACCTCCGCGCTGCGCTCGAAGCGCTCGCAGGGGAGCGGGTCCGTCCGGGTGATCGGGTCTTCATCCATTATTCGGGACATGGCACGCAGGTCTTGCCGCGGGGCACGAGGGTCGCGCGCGAGGCGCTCGTCCCGGTCGACGCGCTCGCGGGCGGGAGCTTGCTCTTCGATCACGAGGTCAACGACATGCTCCGTCGTATCGCCGCGCGCACCGTTGACCTCACGGTCGTCCTGGATTGTTGTTGCTCCGCGGGCGCGACGCGCTCCGCTTTGCGCCCGTCGGACAGCGCCGTCCGGTTCTGCGCCGTCGACGACCCCGACGTGGTTTCCCCGGTCGCCTTGCGACGCGGTGGGGACCTCGATGCGGGGCTCCTCTCGTCGTTTGATCCCTCGGATCCTGGTTTCCTGGTCGTCGCGTCCGCGCAATCGAGCGAATCCGCGCACGAGGGGCCCGATGCCGGTGGCATTCGTCACGGGGCATTCACGGCGGCGCTCCTCGACTTGCTCGCCCGAGAGCCCGACGAGAGGATCCATGCCCTCCGCTGGGCGGATGTCTGGCAAGCCCTCCGCGCGCGCGTCACGTCCTTGTTTCCGAGCCAGCACCCGTGTCTCCTCGGGCGGAACGAGAGGCGTCTGTTCGGCGGACCCTTCCGGAGGCAGGACCCCGGGTATTCGGTCAGCGAGGTCGACGGAAAATATCGGATCCAGGCCGGCTCATTGGTCGGCCTCGGGCGCGGGGCCACGGTCGCGATCTACGGCCCGACGCCATCGTTTTTCCCTCCGTTACATTCTTCCGAGGAGCTCGGCGCGAGGCGCGGGCTCCTGAGCGTCGAGAGCGCGACCCTTTCGACTGCCCTGGCGGGGCCCGTCGGGGAAGCGTTTCGCCTCGGCGAGGGGGCGAGGGGTCGTCTCGTCAAACCCGGGAGAGAGGACGCCCTGGTCGTGGGCCTCGATCCCTTCGACGCCGAGCTCGCGCGGTGGCTCTCGGCGGAGGGACCATTTTCGGTCGTGCCCGCCGAAGGGCGTGGGGAGCGTGTGTGCGAGGTCTTCGTGGGTCGTTCGCCCGACGGGCGGCGCTGGATCGGCGACGCGGTGTACGGGCCCGGCGCGGCCGGATCCGAGGGGGAACCCCCGCTCGCGTGGGTGCCGGGGGACGACCGATCCGCGCTCCTCCGGGGTCTTTTGCATTATGCGCGTTACAACCTGCCGCTTCGCCTCGTCCGACGATGCCACGACGGGCCGGGCATCCTGCGCATGCGGGTGCTCGACGCGCGGAACGCAGGGGAGCTCATGCCCGAAGAGTTTACCGACCCACCGCTCCCCGAGGCGGAGCCCGATCCCGAGCACCGGTATCGGTATCGGCTCGTCGATGGTCAACCGGTATGTTTTTCCGTGGAGAACCGTTCGTCTTCGCCCATCTTTGCGCAGGTGATCAATTGCGCTGCGAGCGGGAGGGTGGAGATCCTCGGACAGACGCAGCTCGAGGTCGCGCCCTGGCGGCGGCAGGCGTTCTGGATGCGAGGCCATCTCGGCCGAGCATTTTCGTGCAGGGTCTCGACGGGTCGCTCCTCCAATGTCGATCGGCTCATCGTCGTGGGGACGGCGTCACCCGAGGTGGATCTCGGCTCCTTGCGGGTGAAGGAGTCGTTCGAGGAGGCGATGGGCAGCACGCGGAGGGAGATGTTGCCGGACGAGGAGGAGCCTGCGGAGTGGTGGAGGGCCACGATGGTGATGGTGGAGATCGTGCGGGGCGGGGGGAGGTCGTGAGGACGTCCATGAATTTTTCGTTCGTGGCGCAGGCCGAGAAGCTGCACGACGAGGCCATGGAGCTCGCCGACGTCGGGAGGGTGGATGCGGCGATTCCGCTGGCCGAACGGGCGTTATCCATGCTGGAGAGCGCCCTCGGTGCAGAACACCCCGACGTGGCCGGATCGCTCAGCAGCGTTGCGGGCCTTCACAGGACGAGAGGGGACCTCGATAAGGCGGAGCCGCTTTATTTGCGGGCGCTCACGATTCTGGAGAATGCGCTGGGGCCGGAGAGCCCGGTCGTGGCGACCCTGCTCAACAACCTCGCGCTGCTGTACGAGTTAAAAGGGGACGGGGACAAAGCGAAGCCGCTGGTCGAGCGTGCCGTCGCCATTCTGGAGAAGGCGTCGAGACCGGAGCTGCCCGGTGGGGCGGGGGATCCGGCGAGCGCGCTCGAGGAGGCTCGGCAGCTCGACGATATGGTCGCCCGCCTCTACGGAGAGCGGAAGTATGATGAGGCTATCCCGCTCGCGGAACGTGAACTCGCTCTTCTGGAGAGTGCGCTCGGGCCGGAACATACGGATGTGGCACAATTGCTCAACGGCCTGGCGATGCTCTGGTACTGGAAAGGAGACAACCCCAAGGCCGCGGCGCTTCATCAGCGCGCGCTCACCCTTCGGGAGCGAGCGCTGGGCCCCCACCATCCGTACGTGGCCCAATCGCTCAATAGCCTTGCGATGCTGCACGAACAGAAGGGGGACTACGCCCGGTCGGAACCCCTCCATGAGCGCGCGCTCGCCATTGTGGAGAAGGCATTTGGACCCGAACACCCCGACGTGGCCACTGTGCTCGGCGATCTCGCAAGGCTGCACTACTTGAAAGGGGACTACGTGAGGGCCGAGCCACTCTGGCAACGCGCTCTCGCCATCCGGGAGAAGGCCTGGGGACCCGAGCATCCTGACGTGGCCGAATCGCTCAACAACCTCGCTGAGCTGTATAGAACGAAAGGGGACCACGCGAGGGCTGAGCCACTCTACCAGCGCGCGCTCGCCCTCCTGGAGAACACGCTGGGTCCGGAGCACCCCCTCGTGGCCAAATCGCTCAGCAACTTGGCCTTGCTGAACGTTCGAAAAGGGGACTACGACAAGGCCGAGCCGATGTACCAACGCGTGATCGTCCTCCTGGAGAATGCGCTGGGGTCCCAGCACCCCGACGATCTAGCGAACGCGCATCACAACCTCGCGATGCTGCACTACAGGAAAGGGGATTATGCCAAGGCGGAGCCGCCCCTCCTGCGCGCCATCGCTACCCTGGAGAATACGCGGGGGGCCGACCACCCCCGCGTGGCCACCTGGCGCAACAACCTCGCGGCGCTATTCCTGGCCGCTGGTGAAACCACGGAGGCCATGCGACAGATGGAGCGCGCCGCGGCGATTCAGGATCGCAACGCCGCGGTTCTGTTGATGACCGGATCGGACGAGCAGAAGCGTGCCTATATGGATACGCTACGAGGCTGCACCCATCAGGTCATCTCCCTGCATGTCCAGTTCGCATCCGACGCCCAGGAGGCGACGCGGCTCGCGCTGACCACGATCCTGAACCGCAAAGGTCGGGTGCTCGATGCGATGACGGACAGCTTCGCTGCGCTGCGCCGTCGCCTCACCGTGGCGGATCAGGAGCGGCTTGACCGGCTGCGATGCGTCATCACCGAGTACAGTGCCTTCATGTGGCGAGGGCCAGGCGATACACTGCATCGCGACCACCGTGCGACCCTGGCTCGTCTCGATGAGGAGCGCCAGAATCTCGAGGCCGACATCAGCCGTCGCGCCGTCGAGCGCCAGGGTGAGCTGCTGCCCGTCACGATCGAGCAGGTACAGGCCGAGATTCCCGAGGGCGCGGTCCTCGTGGACATGGTTTGCTACCGGCCATTCGACCCCCAAACGGATCTTTGGGGCAAACCACGCTATGTGGCTTACGTGCTCCATCGTCAGGGCGAGATCGCCTGGGTCGATCTCGGCGAAGCTGAGCCCATCGATTGGGCGGTCGTCGAGCTGGCTTCGACCCTTGGAAACCCTGCCGCCGCTCCGAGGCCGCCTGCGCGCGAATTCGATGTCTCGAGCACGCCCATCGCGGATCATCGGGCACCTGCACGCGAGCTCGATCGGATGCTCCTGCAACCCATCCGCCGGTTGCTGGGTCCGACTCGTCGGATCCTGCTGAGCCCCGATGGACTGCTCAACCTCGTACCCTTCGGCGCCCTGGTGGACGAGGAGGGGCGCTACCTCGTCGAGCGGTACCAATTCAACTACCTCGCGAGCGGCCGGGATCTGTTGCGCCTGGCCAAACAGGCCGCCTGGCGACAAGGTCCCGTCGTGGTTGCAGCGCCCGACTATGGCAAGTCGACCGACGCCGCGGGTGAGACCGGGTTTCAACCGCTACACTTCGCTGAGCGGGAAGGCCGCGCCCTTGCACGAAAGATTCCCGGTGCCACGCTCCTCGCGGGAACGACCGCGACCAAGACGGCCATCACGAGGCTCGCCGGACCAAAGCTCCTCCATATCGCGACGCACGGGTTTTTCCTCCCGCCTCCGCCGGACGACGTGGACGCAGCGGTGCGTGGAACGACGCACCCGAAATCATTCATCGACAATCCGCTTTTACGCTCGGGCATCGCGTTGGCCTGCGCCAACCGCCGGCACGGCGATCAGAATGATGGTATCTTGACGGCGCTGGAAGTCTCGCAACTCGACCTGATGGGGACGAAGCTCGTCGTCTTGTCGGCGTGCGAGACGGGGGTGGGAACGATTTCCAGCGGCGACGGCGTGTACGGTCTGCGGCGCGCCCTGGTCATGGCCGGCGCAGAGACGCAGGTGATGAGCTTGTGGCGCGTCGATGATGCGGCGACGTGCGAGCTGATGGAGGCCTACTACGAGAAGCTCCTGGCCGGGGTCGGTCGCGTGGAAGCACTGCGCCAGAGCCAGATCGAAATGCTGGAGCGGCCCGACCGCGCGCACCCGTTTTACTGGGCCAGCTTCATCGCCTCGGGCAACGACGCGCCGCTCGACGTGACGCCGTAGCTCGAGAGCGGCTCAGAAGGAGACCGTCGCGTTCGCCCCCAGAAAAGTGTTGTTTTTCTGGAACGACGCCGCGGGCACCACGTTGAAGCTCACGTCGCTCGACTTCGAGCCTGTGCTCGCGGCGTATTTGGATCGGCCCCATGTCGCGAAGCCCCAGGCCATCAGCGGCAGCCCGATCGTCGCCGGCAGGAATACCCCGAAGCAGTATGCCGCTCCGCCCCTTTCGCAATCCGGCGCGCCGACGACGATGTTCGCGACGCCGTAGCCGGTGAGCAGGGTGCCGATTGTGGCAGCCACGTTCCCCGGATGATCGATGTCCGTGACGTTCCGTGTCGCAACCATTTCGTTGCCTGCCCGCGTCTCGACGAGGAGCATGTCGTCCGCGGAAGAGACGATCTTCCCCTCGATCTCGGGTTCATTGATGCGAGTTATGGTGGCGGTCGTCCCGCAGCCCATGGCCAGCGCTGCGAAGGGGGCACAGAGCATCATCGCGTATCGAATGTCGTGGAGCATGGTTACCTCTCGAGAACGGGTCGATTGTCCTGTCATTGCCCAGAGCAGCTTCCGTGCCTGGCTGGTCGCGACCGTCGGCCATCAAGCCCCGGCGCCGTACCACTTCTCCTCCTCGCGGAACGCGAGCAGCGGGAGAAAATGAACATCCCCAGTACATTGGGCATGACGAACTCCTCCGCGCCGCGTCCGCCCGCAAGCTCCATTCCGGGTGCTCCGGACCCGAGAAGGCTCGTCTCGGGGATCGCTGACGCGTCAGTGAACGGAGGTGACGCCGGGAGGGGCGGCTGACACGCCATTCGCCCGCGTTCGTCGACATCCCCTGCCGCTTCCCCTTGCCCCCGCCGCTCCCCCCGTCCTACCATCGGCGGCGCATGCCCACTGGCAGGAGAACCGGGTTCACCCGCACCACCCTCGTGGGTCGCGGCACCGCCACCACATCCGGCGACGACGCCCCCACCCTTGCCTTGACCGTCCTTTACCACCCGGTCCTCGACCGCGTGGGGGATCGTGTCCTCGTCGACGGCGCTCCGGGGCGCCCATTCGCGCTGTCTCGCACCTTGCCGGCGTTCGCGCCTCCCGACGCCCTCGGGGACGGCGAGCCCCTCGGCGACGAGCACCTCAGCCGCAAACCAATCCTGCTCTCGGCCGCATCCGACGGGAGCGTCCGTATCGATATCGGCGACAGCAGCACCACGGTGTCCGTGCGCGGTCAGCGGGTCGTCGGGAGCACGATGCTCTCTGCCAAGGAGCTCGCTCGCGGCGTCGTGATCGAGCTCGGCCACCGGGTTGTCCTTCTCGCACATCACGTCGGCACGCCCGGAGGCGTCCTCGACGGAGGCGTGGGCGACGAATCGCGCGAGCTCGTGGGCGCGAGCGACGGCCTCCGCCGCGTGCTCTGGGACATTCAGAGCATCGCCGATCTCGACCTGCCCGTCCTGCTCCGCGGCGAGACTGGCAGCGGCAAGGAGCTCGTCGCCCGCGCGGTTCACCGTGCGAGTCCACGCCGTGACAAACCGTTCGTCGCTGTCAACCTGGGTGCCATTGCACCATCGCTCGCCGTTTCCGAGCTCTTCGGCGCGGAGAAGGGCGCGTACACCGGATCGATCCGGCGTCAGGTCGGGTATTTCGAGCAGGCGCACGGCGGCACGCTTTTCCTCGACGAGATCGGCGAGGCACCGGTCGAGCTCCAGGTCGCGCTGCTGCGTACGCTCGAGACGGGCGAGATCCAGACCGTGGGCTCCACGCAGCTCCGGAAAACGGACGTGCGTGTCGTCGCTGCAACCGACGCGGATCTCGAGGGAAAGGTCGCGTCGGGGTCGTTTCGGGCGCCGCTCTTGAACCGGCTCGCGGCGTACGAGATATGGATTCCGCCGCTCCGCGAGCGTCGGGATGACATCGGGCGGCTCCTCGTGCGGTTCTTGCGCGAGGACCTCGCAGAGATCGGGGAATTGCAGCGCCTCGCAGCGCCGACTGGCGGCGCGAAGCCGTGGGTCCCCGCGTCCCTCGTCGCGCGCCTCGTCGATTACGACTGGCCTGGCAACGTGCGACAGCTCCGAAACGTCATTCGGCAAATCGTCGTCGGCAATCGTGGGCGCAATCGCGCGGACATGACGCCCGCCGTGGAGCGGCTGCTCGTGAAGCAACCTCCACGAGAGCCGGAGAACCCGCAGCCCATCCCGCAGGCGCCCCCCGATCCCCCGAAAGCCCCCGCGCCCGATCCTCCGCCTGCCGCCATCAAGGCCCCGAGCGACGAGGGCCCGTCCCGTTCACGCAGCGCATCTCGCCGAAAGCCCGCCGACGTCACCGAGGCCGAGCTCCGGGAGGCCTTGCGCTCGTGTCGCTGGGATTTTGCCGCGACCGCAGAGAAGCTCGGCATCTCGCGGGCAGCCATCTACATGATCATCGAGCGACTTCCTGGATTCCGCACCGCGGGTGACCTCACGGAGCAGGAGATCGTTCAATGCCACCGTGAGCTCGGCGGTGATCTCGCGCGCATGGCCGAGCGGCTCGAGGTCTCCGAGCGGGCGCTCTTGCGCCGCGTGCGAGAGCTCGGCCTCGTGACTTCAGGCGTCAGCGGGCGCTGACGCGACAATCCCACTCGATAGACGCCAATCCGGCTCCTGACGCGTCAGCGCCCGGCGTCACGCCCCTTTTCGCCCGAAAAGGGAAACGCTGGGGGGCCCGGCAGGCCTGGCACGCTCGCTGCAGATAGGAGGGAAAGCGGCCGCAAACGCGACCGAGCAAAGAAGAGGAGCCCGACCATGAATGCACGTTCGACCTTCGCGATTCGTTTCTTCTCCGCGGCCCTGATCGCCAGCAGCGCCCTGATGGCGGGTTGTATGGACGCCTCGTTGGGGCCCGACAACGTCCAGGAGTCGCTCATCGACGAGAGCGAAGCGCTGGCCATCCCCACGGGGAGTGAAATGCGGCTCGAGCGTACGGGAGAAGGCGAGGCGCTCTCGCTCGTGCCCAACGCGGCGTGGAAGGAGCTCGCCCCGGGCGTCTTCGAGAACGGGGCAGAGGACGGCGGAAACCGCATCGTCGTCGGCGCCGAGGGGCACGAGTGGGCGATCGAGCAAGCCGAAAAGGAGCTCTCCGAGCTCCAGGCGCGAAGCGCCGCGCAGGTCGAGGAAGATCCGGCCGTGGACGACGCGATCGAGCAGCTCCAGGCGCAGCTCGCGAACCTCCAGGAGACCGCGAAGAGCATCGCGGCTGCGCCGGTCGATACGAATTTGACGCTCTCGTGCAACATCGGCTTTTATACCGGCCCGAGCTCGGCCGTCTCCGGGTACTACGGCGCGGCCGCGCTCGCGCAGGTCGCGTGCACCGGCGGCTGCCAGACGTTCACGATCGCGGCGCAGGCCTGCACGAACTTCGGCTGCTCCCCGGTCTATTCCTCGTCGCGGTTCGTCTGCTCGACCCCGTGGACCTATGGCGTGACGATGAGCGGAAGCTATGGCGCGAGCTGCTCGTCCGCGGCGTCCGTCTCGCCTCCGGGCATCATGTCGTCCTGGAGCGGCTTCTGCGGCTGACGGATCGATCCAATGGGGGCCCTCGCGCGCTCCGGGCGCGCACGAAAGCCACGAAGAGGGTTGCGCGCTCCGCTCGTCTCGACGACGATGGAAGCGATTCGAGGGTCCCTTGACCGATATCCAGCTCTTCCTCGCCCACGCTGACGATCACCGCCCCATCCTCGACGAAGGCCTCCCGCTCGTCGCGACGCTCGACGCGCCCGCGCAGGGCGCGCCGCCCGAGGCTCTGCACCGCCTGGCCAATGTACACGCTCCGCCGGACGCGCTGCCCGAGCAACGCTGGGCCCTCGTCGCCCCCAAAGGCCCCGCCGGCGACCGTTTGCTCTCCCTGCTCGAGCCGCTACGAAAAAAGCGCGAGGAAGAGCAAGGGGAGGACGCGCTCGTGTACCGCGTCGATCCCGGAATGGATCCCGTCGCCGTCGCGGCGTGGATTCAAAAAGAGTATCGCGACGCCGTTGGTCGGCGCGAGGCGGCGCGGCCTCGATATCTCCTCCTGCTCGGAGGCCCCGAGCTCATCTCCTGGGACTTCCAGCAGATGCTCGGCGGCGAGGTGTTCGTGGGTCGACTGGCATTCAGGGACGACCGCGGATACGAGGCTTACGTCGATAAAGCGGTCCGCTGGGCGGACGCGACGGAGGCGCCGCGCGCGCGGACACTTTATCATGCGGTACTGGACGGCACGCGGGCGATGGTCGAGGGGGATCGCCATCTCGTGCGACCCAGCCTCGAAATGGCGCGGCAGGGCCAGGCCGCGGGCACGTTCGGCGCCGAGGAAATCGTCGAGGTCCCGACGGATCCCGCGGGTACGGCGCTCGACCTGTCGAGCGCCGCCGGGGTTTTGCTCCGCGAAGCGGCACGCACGCGCGCCGGGGTGCTCTTCACCATGAGCCACGGCGCGGGGATTCCGAGGGCGGGATGGCGATCCCGCGAGGAGCAACATGCTCACCAGGGCGCGATGGTCCTCGGTCGCAAGGGTGACCTCCTCACGGCGAACGACATCAGCCGCGGCCCGTTTTTGCCCGGCGGCGTCTGGTTCATGTTCGCTTGTTACGGTGCTGGCACGCCGTCGCGCAGCGCGTATTTGCCTTGGCTGAGCAGGCTCCACGAGCTCGGCGTGATCGGAAACGCAGCGGACGGGGTGCTCGCCGCATTACCCCAGCGAGGCGATCCGCCCTTCATCGCGGCCCTGCCGCAGGCCGCGCTCGCGAACCCCGAGGGGCCGCTCGGCGTGGTGGGTCACGTGGATCTCGCGTGGACATGGAGCTTCCTCGATTATGACCTCGAAAGCGGAGGCCTCGTCCCGAAGAGCCGCGCCGAACGGTTCCAGGGGATCTTGCAGGCCTTCGTGCACGGGCATCGGTTCGGCGTCGCGCACCACGAGATCGCGCGGTTCTTTCGTTCGGTGAGCACGGAGCTCACGATCTCCTACGAGGAGCGCGCACATCGAGCGAGCCTCTCTTCCGATTTCGTGGAGGAGCAGGCGAGCAGGGTACGTCGTGCCAACCTCTGGATGCAACGGCAGGATCTCGCGGCCTATGTGCTGCTCGGCGACCCGGCCGCGAGGCTGCCCATTGCGCGGTGCCCTGCGGGTATTCGACATGCGGCGCCAGCAGGAGCGGCATCGAGGGGCACGGAGGAGAGCGTTCGCAGGGAAGACGCGGTGCTCGCGGTGCTCCGGGGCACGGCGACGGCCGCGACCGTGGCTTCGCGTTTCGGTGTTTCGCGTGAAGAGGTCGAGCGCTGGGTGGGCATCTTCGTGGACGCGGGACGCGCGGCGCTCGGCCGGATGACGTGAGGGTTGGCGGGGTCTTCAGGGTTTGGCGGGGAGGAACGGCGCGTCGTCGGGGAGGCGGAGATCGAGGTATTCGTCGAGCTCGCCGGGCTCGAATCGGCAGAGGCCGGCGACGTGCCAGAAGGAGCCGGCGATGTCGCCGCCGAGCTTGTAGCGGCCGTCGGGGGTGAATGCGACCCAGCCTTCGGGGGTGGTGAGGAGAATGGCGAGGCATTGGCCGGTGGTGATGTCCCAGAGCCGAACGGTATTGTCATACGAACCGGAGGCGAGGGTCTTACCATCGGGGGAAAACGCGACACTCAATACTGCGGACATGTGTCCCTCACAGACACGCAGGGGGCGGCCTGACGCGACGTCCCAGAGTCGAACGGTCTTGTCATCCGAGGCGGTGGCGAGCGTCTTGCCATTGGGGGCAACCGCGACGCTCCTCACAGCAGTCGCCCCGCCCTCGAAGACGCCCATGGCGCGGCCCGTCGCTACCTCCCAAAGTCGCACGGCATTGTTCGCCGAACCGGCGACGAGGGTCTTGCCGTCGGGGGAAAACGCGACGCTCAATAGCGCAGCCCCATGCCCATCGAAGATGCGCAAGGTGCGGCCCGTCACGATGTCCCAGATCCGAACGGTCTTGTCCGCCGAACCGGAGGCCAGCGTCTTGCCATCGGGGGAAAACGCGACGCTGAACACCCCCATCGTATGATGCTTGAAGACCCGCTGTGCGCGGCCCACGACGTCCCAGAGCCGAACGGTCCTGTCATACGAACCGGAAGCGAGCGTCTTGCCATCGGGGGCGAACACGATGCTGTAGACTGAATCGCCGTGCCCTGTGAGACTACGCAAGGCTTGGCCTGTGGCGACGTCTCGGAGCTGAATGGTCTTGTCGGACGAAGCGGAGGCGAGCGTCTTGCCATCGGGGGAAAACGCGACGCACCCCACCGCCGACGCATGCCCCCCTACGGCGCGTGGAGCGCCGCCCTTGGCGACGTCCCAAAGCCGAACGATCTTGTCATCCGAACCGGAGGCGAGCGTCTTGCCATCGGGAGCAAACGCGACGCTCAACACGAAAGGCGCATGCCCCTCGAAGGTGCGCAGGGCGCGGCCGGTCGTGACGTCCCAGAGCCGAACGGACTTGTCGTCCGAGCCGGAAGCGAGGGTCTTACCATCCGGGGAAAAGAATACGCTTCTCACCGCCGCTGCATGCCCCTCGAAGGTGCGCAGGGCGCGGCCGGTCGCGACGTCCCAGAGATGGATGGTCTTATCGTGCGAACCGGAGGCAAGCGTCTTTCCATCAGGCGCAAACGCAGCCGTATAGACAGCGTCGGCATGCCCTTGGAACGCGGAGTCGTATAGTTCGCTCGTCTGCCGCCCGAAAGGCCGCCCGAAAGCAAGCAGGACACGACCGGTCGCGACATCCCAGAGCTGCACGGTAGCGTCGTCCGAACTGGAGGCGAGCGTCTTGCCATCGGGAGAAAACGTCACGCTCAGAACTGCGTGCGTATGCCCGGTATGCCCCTTGAAAGCCTGCAGGGCGCGGCCCGTTGCGACACTCCAGAGTCGAACGGTCCTGTCGTTGGAAACAGATGCAAGCGTCCTGCCATCGGGAGAGAAAGCGATGTCTCTCACGGCAGACGTATGCCCTTCGGCCCCCTCGAGGGTGTGTAGAGTACGGCCCGTCTCAATGTCCCAGAGCCGAATGGTTTTGTCGGACGAACCAGAGGCCAGCGTCTTCCCATCGCGGGAGACCCGTGCGCTCCACACGGCAGCCTTATGCCCATTGAAGACGCGGAGGACACGGCCGTTCACGACATCCCAGAGCCGAACGGTCTTGTCCTCGGAACAGGAGACGAGCATCTTGCCATCAGGGTTGAATGCGACGCTGCGTACCTTGCTGGTGTGTCCTGACAAAATACGCAGGACCTTACCCGCGACCGTATCCACGAGCCAAATGAAACCGTCCCCGTGTGCCGTAGCGAGCAGCGAACCCGACGGGGCCCAGGCGACACTCTTGCATGGCGAAGCTGCCGCATACATCGGCTCGACATTCCGTAAAACGGGGGGAACGGCCCCCACGGCGAGCAAGGCCTCGTGCCGTTCCTCCGGGATACCTTTTGCCCCGAGTAGGATCGCGCCGCGGAGTCGAGCAGGGTCGAGGTTCCTCGCCTCCGAAAAATCGGCGCTCGCCGCCCGGGCGAACGAAAGATCGGCCCTCGCCAGATCCACCCGCGCGAGGTCGGCGCCCCGCAGGTCCGCGCGAGATAGGTTGGCCTCGACGAGCGAGGCGCGCCGCAGGTTCGCCCCCTTCAGCGTCGCCCCACGAAGATCCGTGCCACGAAGGTTCGCGGCGCGCCAGTCCACCCTGGAAAAATCCCTCCCGCGGAGATCTTGTCCCTCGAAGTTCACCCGCTCGAACAACGCGCCCATTCGCGTGAGCAAGAGCGTCAGGTTTCTCAGGACGATGCCGTCCTCCGCTCCGCCAAGCTTCTCCAGCGCCCACGTGGAGGCTCGGTCTCTCCCTGCCATCGCCGCGAAAAAATCCGCCATCAGCGCGCTCATCTCATCGACCACGAGCGCCAGCGGATCCTGGCCCAGGACGAGCTCGTCGGCCGCTTGTTTTGCGACGAGCCACTCCATCACCGACCGATGGACGAACGAGAACCGACCCTCCTCGTCCCGCACGAGAAGCGACCCCGAGCCGAAGAGGTGGATGAGCACGGCCGGATCGAGCGCCGGCTCCCCGAGCGCCGCGAGCGCCTGCGCGATCCCTTCATGAATCTCGTCCTTCGAGACCGTCTTCACGCGTGCGTGCCACATCGAGATGGCGAGCGAAGCCACGCCCCGCGAGAGCGCCTCGCGCGAGATGCCTTTCGACCAACCTTGCCGCCGCGAGCGCTCGTATTCCCCATCGAGCCATCGCTTCACGAGGAGCTCGTACAGCCTCGCCGAGGTGATCTCGCCCCAGCGCTCCTTTGCCTCCCGCAGCGACTCCTCCGGGATGTCCGCAATGAACGAGAGCATACGCGGGTTGTGCGAGAGCCCGAGCAGATCCTTCACTTCGTCGATCAACCGGTATCGCGCCTCGGCCGCCGGTACATCGACGAGCACGTTACGCAGATACCGCCGGATCTGCGGCTCGCCGAAGGGCTCCAGCATGATGAGCCGATACCCACCGTGCACCGCGCTCTCGGCCTTCCGCGCGAACTCACGCTCCACAGCCTTGTGGATCTCACCCTCCGTCAGGAAATGCTGGCGTCGGCTGGAGAGCACCACCTTCGCTTGCCCCCGCGCGGCCGAGAGCACCGTTTCGAGGTGACCGGTCGCGCTGTCGTACGTGACCTTGTCCGCGAGCTCGTCGAAACCGTCGAAGAACAGCGCGACGCGCCCCTCTTCGAGCATGTACTCGAAGGCCTTGTAGTTGTACCCGGAGACATCCGCGCGGGAGAAATGCGCGCCGATGAGCTCCGCGAGGCTGTGCTGTTTTTCGAGCTTGCTCATTTCGAGCAGCACGGGCAAAACGGGGTGCTTGCGTTCGACCATCTGCCGGCAGAGCTCGCGGAGCAAGAACGTCTTGCCCGCCCCGAACTCCCCGAGCACGAGCAGGAAGCGCCGCTGCGCCGGCGTCGCGAGAAGCTCCCACATCGATTGCAGCGCGTTTTCCGTGTGCTGGAGCTCGCGATTGCCCGCGATCTTGATCCACGCAGGCGGATCGACGTACGTGGTGGAGATGTACGCCGGGCTTCTCTCGAGCTCGCGCGTCTGCCAGCCGAGATAAGGCTCGAGGTCGAAGAGCCCCTGGTACCCGTCGAACGTCTGGAGCTCGATGCCCCGGCGATCGAGCTCCGCGCGAAGCACGACCGGCGCGGCATGGCCACGATGCACCAGCGTCGAGCGGAGCAGCGGATGGCCTCGGCGGAAGGGACCGTCGATCTCCGCGGAAAAACGCGCCGCGAGCTCCTCCGTGATCTCGTGGTCCAGCGCGGCGACGAGGCTCATCCGGAAAAAACCGCCGGCATCGACCTCGACTTCGAGCACGCCCGCGAACGGTGAAGGCGCGTCTCCGCGCGTGATCCGCGCGCCCGGGTGGCGCAGCTTCGCGATGCGCTCGACACGCGTGAGGAATGGATCGACGATGTCCTCCTCCTCGCGACCCACCATGACACGCTTCGAAACCGGCCCATCGTACGCAGATGGAGCCGGCACGGAATCGGCGGCGCCGAAGTCACGGGGCATGTTCGGGGGCCTCCGTGTCAGGAACCTCGGCACCTCACCATCCCCGAATCCGGCCAGCTCGATCTGGTTCTTGCCGAGCTCGAACGCCTGGCTCAGCGACGCTCCGAACCCGAGCCCTTGGTAGAATGCCCATGCAAAACTGACGGCCGCAGCGTCATGGATCGATCGCCTCATGCCGACGACGGCCTCCACGTGCTGCTGGATCGCCTCCGCCTGGGCGGAAGAATGGCAGGCGTTCAGCACGACACAACGAACGCCGCCCACGATCCCGAACAAGTTTGCCAGGGCAGACGCGGGGATCGGCTTGGCTCTCCCACCATCGTCCTCGACCAGGATCTCGCCGTCGAGATCCTCCTCGCTCGACGCATCGGCGGACAACATCTCCCGCGCGACGTCGATCGAACCGGGGGAGCTGCCGCTCCGCTCGCTCCGCCCGTGCCCCGAGAAGTGGACGATCTGTGGCCTGTGCCGGAGCAGCGCCGCCTGCAGGTCGCCGACACGAACGGCCCACTCCTGCACGATCTCGAAGCGCTCGCCTTCGTGTGTTCCGCGAAGGCGCTGCGTGATCTCGCGGACCTCCCGCCCGAGCGCCAAACGCGTGGTATCGGAGGGGTTGGCTCCCAGGAACAGGATCCGAATCTTGGAGGGCATGGCGATGGGCATGATGGAGGCCGCCGATGAACCGTATCAGGGAAGTGCCGAGCTGGGGAGGGCGACCGCCAGAGCCTGAATTGACCAAACGCCGATGCTACGCGACGGCCTCCTCGCATTCGCACCCAGGAACCATCCCCTGTTGATGCGCGCCGGATCGGGCGTTTCTCCACGCGTGAGCAAATGGGCGGCGACGAGACCGCGCATGGCCTGGACCAAAGGCGCGGTCTCGTCGCCGGTGCGGGTTGCGAGGAAGGCGAGTCCACGCTCGACCGCGAAAAGGCGTGTGCGGGACCGCATGGCAGCCGCGGCCCTCCGCGCCCACCATCGGCGTTGCGGCGAAGCCGTCCGCGCTGGTAGAATACCAATGGTGGCGGGCAACGACCAGGACGCACTCGACCCGGCCGATCTCGCAGGGCTCCTCTGCAACGGAGAGGCCCGCTTCGCCTCGCGCGGCTCGGGGCCTTCCTCCCCGGGATCGCAGGGTTGAACGAGACATGCGCGCCAAACCTCGGCTCGGCCTTCGATGGCTCGTCGTGACCTTCGGGCTCTCGCTGGCCGTGCCTCTGGACGCGCGCGCAGAGGTCTCGACCCCGGTCGAGTCCGTGCGGCTCTACACGGGCGCCTGGGAATACCGCTGGGGGGACTCGCCGCGGCTCGCCGACGGATCACTCGCCTGGGCCGCGCCTGGCGACGCCCCGGGCTTTTTGGCGCTCGACGCGAGGGGCTCACCGTCGGGACGCGAGGGCCGCACCACCCTCTGGCTCCGCACGAAGCTCTCCGGGGACGCCCCCGGCGACGATACCCTGTACCTGCGCGGCGTCGATCAGATCTTCGAAGCGTACCTCGACGGCGAGCAGATCTACCATTTCGGCAACTTCGAGGGCGAGGGCGCCCGGCGCTTCCTCGGATACAAGGCGCATTACCTCCCGCTCGGCGAGGGGTTTCACGGGAAACACCTGGCGCTCCGGATCCACTCCGATCACGTCAACATCGGCCTCTTCGGCGAGCCGATGCTCGGGGAGCGATCGGCGCTCGTGACCGCCGTCATCAAGCGTGACCTGCCGACGCTCGGCATGGGCCTCATCATGCTCTCGCTCGGCGCGTTCGTGTTTTGCCTCTTCCTCGCGCGCCGCAAGGAGAGAGCGTACCTCACGTACAGCATCCTCGCGCTCTCCACGGGCGCCTATTTCACGGCCGTATCGCCCTCCCGGCAGCTCGTCGCCGACGCGCCGCTCGCCTGGGTCCACGCCGAGCTCTTCTGCCTCTATCTCATGGGCAGCTTCCTGACGGCCTATTTCGAGCATATCTTCGGCCGGGGATGGCTCGGGCTCGTCCGGTGGATCCGCTTCGCTTTCGTCGGATACACCGCCCTCGCCGCCGTCCTCGTCGCCGCCGGCGTCGTGCCCGTCCTCCGTACGCTCTTGCCCTACCAGGTCCTGCTCCTCGTCGCCGCCGTCGTCCTCATCACGCGCGCGGTGCGCGGCGCCTGGGACGGCAGCCCCGACGCGCGGATCTTCGGCGCCGGGTTCATCGCCGCGGCCACCGCGGGTTGTTACGACGTCCTCGGCGCGATGGGCGTGCTCTCGCGGGCGAACCTGCCCCTCGGGCACATCGGCTTCTTCATCCTGACACTCGCCATGGGCCTCATCCTCGCGCGGCGCTTCCTCGAGGTGCAGGAGCGGCTCGGGCAATACTCCACCGTGCTCGGGTTGAGCCTCGCGTCCGCGCGCGTGCTCGAGCCTGGGCAGCAGGCGCAGGTCGCGCTCGACGAGCTCATCCGCTTGCTCAAGGCGAAACGCGCGCTGCTCTTCCTCACGAGGACCGAGGGCGAACGGACCGGTGAGCTCGAGCTGCGCGCCAAACGAGACGTGGCCGGGGCGTCGATCGGCGCAGGCCCCGCGGAGATGTCGAGGAGCCTCGAAGGCCTCGCGCTTCGAGCCGACGTCGTCGAGCGCGTGCGCGCCGAGCGCCGCCCCCTCATCACGCGCAGCCAGAGCGGCAAGCGGCGCCGGAGCGCCATGGCCGCGCCGCTACTGATCCGCGACGAGCTGCTCGGCGTCGTGTACCTCGAGGCGGACGAGTCGCGCGCGCCCTTCAACGACGCCGATCTCACCATCCTCCTCGGCCTCGGGACGCAGCTCTCCATCACGATCGTCACGACACGCGCCGTCCGCCTGGAGCTCATGAGCGCGCTCCAGGAGAGGCGCATCGAGAAGCAAGGGGCGCTGCTCGACGCGGCCTCGCGTCTGGCGAAGGGCGACATCGAGACGCCGATCGCGGTGGACGGCGGGAGCGAGCTCGCCGAGCTCGGGCTCGCGCTCGAAGGGATGCGCCGCGATGTCCGGGCGAAGATCCAGATGCTCGAGGCGAAGAACGCCGAGGTGGAGGTGCTGAACGACGAGCTGCGCCGCAAGATCGAGGCGCGCACCATGACGCTCCTCTCGGCCGTGCTCGGGCACGAGAGCGGCGCGCCCGTGCCTCGGCTGAAGGCTGGCGACGTCGCCGCCGCTCGATATCGCGTCGTGCGCAAGCTCGGGGAGGGCGCCATGGGCGTCGTGTACGAGGCGACGCGGGTCACCGACGGGCGCAGCGTCGCGCTGAAGCTGCTCACCGGCGCGAAGGACAAACCCGCGGTCGCTCGCTTCATCCGCGAGGCGAACATCCTCGCGCGCCTCAACCACCCGAACCTCGTGTCGATCGCGGACGTCGACGTGACCGAGGCGGGGCACCTCTACCTCGTGATGGAGCTCGTCGCCGGCGCGCCGCTCGACAAACACGAGAGGCGCAGGGGTGATGTCGCGTTCGCGCTCTCGACGCTCGCGCAGATCGCCGAGGGGCTCGCCGCCGTTCACGCGAGCGGCGTGGTGCACCGGGATCTCAAGCCGAGCAACGTGCTCGTCACGCTAGAGCCCGACGGGACGCCCCTCATCAAGCTCGCCGATTTCGGCATCTCGACGCTCGCCGGCGACGACGCGATCGCCGCGACCGTCGAGGAGATGGAGGGAACTACCGAGGCGAATGACGACGAGAAAACAAGGATATTGCCCAGGAACAAACCCGCCGGGATGAACGTGACGAGGACCGGGATGCTCGTGGGGACACCGGGCTACATGGCGCCCGAGCTCGCGCGTCGCTCGCGGGCCTTGCGCCCTTCCTCCGATGTCTTCAGCCTGGGGATCATCGCGTACGAGCTCCTGACGGAGGAGCGACCCTTCCCGATGCCGCCGCTCTTCCTCGTCGTGCAAGGAAGGCCCATCGAGGTTCCGGACAACCTGCGGCGGGTGCCGGGGCTCCCCCCTTCGCTCGCGGCGCTCTTCGAACGTTGCCTCGCCGAGGATCCGGACGCGCGGCCGACGGCGAGGGAGGTCGTGGACGTGATCCGGCGGGTTTTGTAGCTCCGCCCCGCCGGATCGTCAGCCGCCGGCGGCGCGCGCGAGCGAACGGATGTAGCTGCTCGCCGAGAAGCTCGGGTCGCGCCCTGCGAAGGGGAGCAAGCTCTGCGGCGCGCTCTCGGCGCTGCCGCGCGTGCCGAGCGCGGCGCTCCGCACCCAGACGCGTGGCCTGCCGGACAGGCTCCAGACGTGGGCGAAGACGTCGATCGCCGCGTCGTGGAAGCCCGAGAGCGCGACGACGATCGGGGAAAACCCGCCGATCTGGCCACGCGCCGAGGCCATGAGCGCCGCGCGCACGGCGCCGTATTCAGCCGCAGGGACCGTGAATCCCATCATCGGGACCGCGTTCACGCCGGTCTCGTCGAGGACACGCACCTCCGGCACGGGCGGCGCTTTTCCGCCGAAACCGCAGACGCCGAGCAGGCTCTCCACCGCGCTCGGGAGCGCCACGCCGGTGGTGTCCCAGTACTCCCAAGGGTCCTCGTCGATCCGCAACCCGATGAGCTTGTGCAGCGCCCGCAGATCGTCGGCCTCGCGCAAGAGCGCGACGTGCAGGAGCTCGGGCGCCTTCTTCGTCTCAGACATGTCGCACCGTCCCGGTCAGCATGAGCTCGATGAAAACCTGGAGCACCCTTCGATCGCAGAACGTGACCCGCGCTCCCGTGGGGAGGCCGATGACGAGATCGATCTGGCATTTGCCGATCGGCTCCGGCGTCAACGCTGCGCCGCCCCACGACCACACAGCCATCGCCGGCGCTTCGGCTCCTTGCGACCACCATCCAAGGTAGATCCCGCTGAACGCTGCCGCGTCCGCCGGGGTGATCGCGCGAAGGCGCTCGTGCGTCTGCCGGTCGATGTGGCGCTGCTCGGCGAGCCAGGCGAGCACGTCTTCGTAGGCCGGCGACCTGCCATCGAGGCCACGCGTGATGACGTCCACCGCGTGCTCCATGATGTCGCCCTTGAAGCCGTGGCGCTGCAGATCGACCTGGAGGCTCCGCGCTTCGCTCGCGAAGGCCTCGCCATCTCCTCCGCCCGCGCCCGCGGAGGTGGGCAGGCTCGAGGCGCGACCCGCGGGGAGCGCGCCCAGCATCGCGGCGCAGGAGCGGCGGAACATGTCCTCGCCGACGAGCTCGCCGCCGCACACCGCGCAGACCTCGGGCCCGATCGCCATGGGCGCCGCTGGATCGAGGCGCTGCGCCTTCGGGAGGCCGCCGCCCGAGGCGAAGGGGTTCAGGTGCAGGTCCTTGCTCGATTGCACGATCACGTCGTCCGTCGCCGAGACGACGGCGACCTTGCTCCGCCCGCCGATCGCGACCTCTTTTTCGCTCAGCACCGAGACGTGATCCATCGCGTGGAGCACGATGTTGCCCTGCGCGCTGATCGTCACGTTGGGCCCGTCGAGGATGATCGACGCCTCGCCCGTCGAGAATTTGATCTGCCGGTCCACCACCTCGATCGTCGTGGGCGGCGGGCCGGGTTCGGTCTCGAAGCCGAGGTTCGGCGGCTCGACGAGTGATTTCAGCCCTTCGTAAAGCGCGCTCCCGAGGCTCGCGAGCGCCGACTCCGCCGCGACCGAGAGCGGCGTCGCGGGGATGCCGCCGAGCACGGTCGTCGCCGCGCTGCGCACGACGTCGCCGACGTTGCCCGCGATGGCCTCGAGATCGTGGACGAGCCGGTTCGTCAAGCCACGCGCGACCGTCACGCTCCAGCGCGTGCCCACCACCGTCTGGTCGTCGACGCCGACGTGGCTCGTACGGTTCATTCCGACAAACTCGGCCTTGTTCACCCCGACGGCGCGCGCCTCGTTCAAGTTGACGAAATCGGTCCGGCTGCCGCCGACGGCGTGTGTGTCGTGGGCCTGGACGAACCGCGTCGCGTCCTTGCCGACGGCCTGCTTGAGGTCGTTCTTGACGAGGTGATCCATGTCCTTCTGCGCTTGCAGGTAGACATGCTCGGCGCCCGCGGCGTCGTCGAAGCGGAGCTCGTTCGCGCCTTCGCCGCCGGGGGAGGACGCGGTCTTCCACGTGCTCACCGTCTTCGCCGCTGGCAAGGGGTAGGGCGTGGGCTCGGCCGCGTTGTGCACGCGGCCCACCACGAGCGGCTGGTCCGGGTCGCCGTCGAGGAACGCGATGAGGACCTCGTGACCGACACGCGGGATCGTGAACAGGCCATATCCCGCGCCCGCCCAGCCCTGGCTCACGCGCGTCCACGCCGAGCTCCGCTGGTCGAAGCCGTGCTCGCGATCCCAGGGAAACTGCACGCGGACGCGGCCGTGCTCGTCGACGTAAATGGTGTTGTCGACGAGGACGTCGGCCGAGGCGGCGCCCTCCACCGCGAGCCTCTCCACCGCCCCGACCGCGCGCGGCAGAGAGACCTGCGCCGCGAGGTTCGAGGGCTCCGGGCCCACGACGACCGCGGTCTGCAGGCCGTGGATCCGCGGCTTCGGCGTGATCTGTGGCGGCCGGAAGGGGACGGACGCGTGGACAGCGGCGCCCTCGAAGCGCCACGAGCTCGTATCCGCGACCGTGCCCGTCATGCGGTGCCGGACGGCGAGCAGGGCCTTGTCCTCCGCGAGCTCGGGGTGCGGGTGCCGGCCCATGCAGAACACCGCGCCCGGCGACAGATCCGAGACGCTCGCCTCGTACGTGGCGACGCGCCGCTCGCCGCTCGCCGCCTCGAGCATGCGCTTCTGGCGCTCCTGCGCGTACTCCTCGCGGCGACGGGCGACGCCGAGGTCGTCGGCGACGGGCGTCTGCGAGGTCCGACCGGAGAGCAGGGGGTTCTCCGCGAGGCCGAAGCCCGGGGCGAAATGGAATTGCTCGTGCGCGTGCTCGACGGCGCGCGTCGCGTCCGCCTGCGCGAAGAGCGCGTGCCGAGGCCGCAAGAAATCGTAATCGCGGGTCGAGAATCGCCCGGGGCGCGATTGCTCTTTCAATCGCACGTGCGTCAGGTGATCGCTCCGGGCGGGCGCCGCGAGCGAGACGTCGTCCACGAACGGGATGGGCCCGCCGGCGCGTCGCTCCCCGCTGTGCGGGGCGTCTCCCAGGACGAGGCGGCTCGCCTCTGCGCCCTCGTCGACGAACCAGTACGAGATCCCCGCCTCCTCGAGCAGGCGCGACACGAAGGCGAGGTCCGTCTCGCCGTATTGCGTGCGCAGCTCGAGCGGCGGATACGCGTGCTCCTGGATGCGCCACGTATGCTCGATCTTCCACTCGCCGAGGATCGTCCGGACGATCTCGGGGATCGTGACGTGCTGGAACAGGCGATTCTGGACGCGCTGCGAGAGCCGCCAGAGCGTGGGCACGAGGACGACCTCGTACGTGGCGAGGCCCTCCTTGTCGTCGGAGACCCGGACGAGCTCCGCCGACGCGCAGAGCCCACGAAGGACCCGATCGGGGCGCCAGGAGAGCTCGAAGCCGGCGCGCGCCCCGACGAGCGCGGCGAGGTCGAGATCCTCGGCGGGCGAGACGCACACGAGCCGGATCGTGAAGAGGCGGCTGATTCCTTCCTCGACCTCGAATTCGCGGACCGAGAGCCGCACATCGGGCAGGTCCGGGAAGCCGAGGCGTGCGTTCTCCCCGAGGGTCGGCGCGCCGAGCTTCGAGGTCGTGGCACCGGCGAATTTCTGGACATCGTTCATGAGGGACCGTCCTTCACTCCGGGAACCCCGGCGCGCGCGCGTCGTTGTGGGTGCGCACGTCGTTTTTTCCACGCGTCGCGCTCTCGTTGCCATCCCACAGGTACTCGGGCGCGAAATCGTACACCGTGCCCGATACGCCGATGATCTGGAGCCACGAGCGCCACCTCACCTGCAAATCGAAGGCCGCGTGCGCCCGGGTGTATTTCACGTTCCAGCCCCAACGGCCCTGTCGCAGCCAGATCCCGTTCTCGCGATAATACGTGTCCTGCGCCCCGGCCGCGTCGAGGAGCGAGGTGATGCGGGCGTTGATCTCCCGCTCCTGTTGCGTCCGCGGATCCGAGATGAGAGGAAATCGGTTGTCCCGCGCGAAGAGCTCGTTCGTCTGGAACCCGTCGAACAGGCCCGCGGAGCCCATTCGCTGGATCTGGTACTGCATGTGCGGCGTGACGGTGTTCAGCCGCGCGAGCGGGCCCATGCTGAAGAGGCGGCCGATCATCCAGTCGGAATCGTGGGCCATCGCGATGGTCGACATCGGTTCGCCCGTGTTCCCGAGCGGCAAGACGTTCGGCCCATTGCCCGCGGTGCCGCCGAACCCCTCGTTTTCGAAGAAGAACTCCGGCGGGATGAAGCAGCCCGTGCGGGCCGAGGCGCCCATCGCCCACACCGTGTGCTGCTCGCTGCCCATGTAGCCCTGAGCGTTCGACTGATCGAGCAGCGAGCCGGTCGTCGCGCCGTAGGCGAGCAGGTCGTCATTGACCTTGGCCTGGCGCCACCGGCTGATCTTCTCGTTCATCGCATCGAAATCTGCGACGACGATCCCCGAAAAATCGATCGGAGAGACCTCGAGCCGGATGTTGTTCGACGTGATGATGTACTTGTTCCCGACGCGCGCTGATTCGATCCCGAACTGCGAGATCTTGCGCTCGAAGCTGTTGTAATCCATACGGCGCCACCAGTGAACGCGCGGCCGATTCGCGTTCTGCGCTGGCGCCGAGTTCGTCGTATTGCGCCCGGACGTCTGACCGACGGACATGGTCCCTCCTAGGTGGATTGGCTCCTCGTTTTGGTCTGCCGCGTCGCCGCGTCGAGCTGCCGCGCGAGGGCGACGACGCGTAGTGCGATCGGGCTCGATTCGTACATGTCCTGCTGCGGGAGCACCTCCACGACGAGGCGCGCGGGGAACTGGCGGAAGAGCGGCAGGCGCTTCGAGAGCTTGGCGGAGACGTACGCAGGGAGCGGCGAGCTCGAGCCCTCGGCCGAAAAGAGCGCGCGGACCCATGCCTGGTCGAGCAGCTCGCGCTTCTGGTAATGGCGCTGGTTCAAGAGCACCCACTCCGTGTGCGTCACGAGGTAATCGGGCGGCAGGATGCGGTTGGCGCTCGACCACGCCTCGCGGATGCGCTGGACGAAGCTCGTCGCCACCTCGGGCGCGCCCTCGAGCGGCATTTTCAGGACGCCCTCGACGAGCTCGAGCAGCTCCTTGAGTTTCTTGTCGGTCGTCGCGAGCGGGGCGGCGGCAGCGGTGGTCGCCTTGAGCAGCTCGATATCGTCGAGCGGGAACGAGAGCGTCCCCGCGACGAGGTGGAGCGGGGCGCCCTCCGAAGCCCCGTTCCCGCCGCCGGTCGCGAGCTCGCCCTGGGACGAGGGCTCCGCGCAGGAAAGAATGCCGAAGATGTCGGCCCTTTGTGCCTCTTCGATCGCCTCCGGCGAGGGCGGCGGCGGGGGGGGCTTGCCTCGCTCGGGCGCCGGCGGCTTCGGGGCCGGCTTGAACATGGGTCCCCATTGCGGGTGCTTTTTCATGCGCGCGATGAACGCCGGGTCGAACCAGATGAGCTCGATCGATTTGCCCGCAGGGCGCTCGGACGCGTCGGGCCGCGGAGCCGCAGGGGCGGCGCCGAGGCGGCGCTGATCCCACGGCGCAGGCGTGGGCGTGGGCGCAGGCGTGGGCGCGACCGGCGCCGCAGCCACTGGGATCGGCGCCACGGGAGCGGGAGGGACGACCCAGGCAGGCAACGACGTGGGCGTCGAGCGCATGGCCGAAGGTGGCGGCCCGAAGGTGGGCGCCGAGGGCGGCGGGCTCGCGGCCATCGGCGGCGTCGGCGGCGGGGCCATCGCGGGCAGGGGGCCCGGCACGGGCGGAACGGCGGGCGTCGCAGGCGGCGAGGCAGGCTTGACAAAGGGCAAGACGGGGCTCGGGCCGAGCCCTGTATTCGGGAACATGCCCGTTTTTTCGTCCCGCTCTCCTGCCGATCCCGGGGGCGAGGAGCGCCGCTCGACCTCGGCGCGGAGCCCGGCGACATTCATCACGGCCGTGCGAGCCTCGTCATCATCCGCGTCGCGCGAGGGCGCCCGGGGTTGTTTCGGCTGGAATGGCAGCGCGGGCGGCAGGCTGAGCGCGTCGAGGTCGATCTCGGTCGTCCCGTTGGAGCCAAACGCCGCGAGCATCTGCGCCGCGGCGGCATTCTCCGAATGTGATGGGGGGACAGGGGCCCCGGCCCAGCTCTCGCTGGAAATGTCGGACGCCGCGAGGGCTCCGAGCCGAGCCTCGAGCTCCTCGACGCCGATGGGCTGCCCGGGCTCCTCGAGGACGATGTAGACGATCCCGGGATCCGCGCGTGTCACCAGATCCAGATGGCCGCGGTACGTGACGGTGCAAAGGCCGCGATCCGCGTCGATGCAGAGGGTGTCGGCGCGGAGCGCGACCGGCGATATGCCGCCGGGGCTCCGGTGGAGGAAGGCGCGAGGCATGAACCCCGCGAGGTTCGTCACGAGCCGCGGGCTGTCGGGGAGCAGATTCTCCAGGATGATTCGTTCGTCGGGGCGCAACGATTCGAGCTGTTGATCGGGCGGCGCGGCCTGGAAGTACAGGAGATCGAAGCCGTCACCGAGGACCTCGTTCGACCAGTCGCCGTGGCGGAAGCTCGCCGCGCGGTCGCCGAGCCTGTCCCTGCGGCCGGGCCAGGCCGGCGAGATGGGGCCGAACCCGACAATGGGGATCTCGTCGCTCGGCTCGGCGGGGAACCACCCGAGGGGCTGGATCTGGGGCAGGACGCGGGTGCCGAACGCCGGGTGGACGTCCTGGGCCATGCCGACGGGGTTCGCCGTGCCTGGCCCACCGGCCGCGAGCTCCCACCGGAGCGGGATCGATTGGACGAGCGCGCCCTCCCGAAGCGCGCCGTCCGGGCAGACGGTTCGTGGGAGGCATGCTTCGAGGGATTTCTCGAGGTCGCCCACGACGAGCCGCACGGGAATCGAGCGAGCCGGAGCGCGACGGGGCGCGTGCGCGGTGCCGACGAGGACGATATCGACGCGCGGCTTGATCGGTAGGAGGTCGTCGGCGTGGAGCGGCTCCTGGGCCGTCGCGAGCGTCGCCTGGCCAGGCACCAGCCGTTGCGTCGATTTGCAGACGATCGCGAGCCGCCACCTGTCGTCGCGAGGACGATACACGAGCGCGTCCGCAGGGAGTGGTCCGAGCGAGCGAACCTTCATGATGGGCGCCTCGCTCCCTCAGCGGCTCCAGGAGATCCGGGAGCCCTCTCCAGCGAGGACGCTGGGTCGGCCCGTGCCGACGACGCTCGATGGGCAGGAGACGGGGGCGCCGACGTAGGCGATCCGGAGCCCGTTCGCCGTGATGCTCGGGTAGCCCTGCGTGACGACGGCGCTGTGTGGCACGTGATCGGGGCAGCCGTGATCCTGGAACACGTCGGTTTCGCGCGCGACCTCGAAGCCCTCGACGAGGACGCTGGGGCTGAACGTATTGAACGGGCGGGGGGTACACGCGTCGTGTCCCTGGCAAAGGTCGACTTTGGTCGAGACGCTGGGCAAGGTGGTCCTCCCTCTGGTGCCGGCTCGCGAGAGCGCTGCGCGACTGTAGCGCGGGGCGAGTCCCACGAAAATCGAGGTCGAACACTTTGCCGTCGGTTGCCCCACGCCGCTTTGCGTTATTGTCCGCAATCGGTAGCCTTTACCACGCTCGGATCCTGGATATCATCACGCGTGAATCGTCTGGCCGCTGCGCGTCGATTTTTCTTGACCTGCGGACACACGTGTGAATTGGCGCGGGCCCATCGCTTCGGTGACGAACGACTGCGGGCACACGATGTGGCAGTGGCGCAAGGCGCGACAATGGTAGCCGAAGGCGGAAACGTTTCCCGGACGCGGTCGAGCATGGAGCCAACTCCTCCCATTCGCGATCATGTGATTGGCGTGGTATCGAGCGCTGCGCGTCTGTTGGCCCTTGCACAAAACTTGTCGAACCAGAGCTTACGGTGTTAGGACGCTCCGGATGAAGGCCGGGGATCGACTCGGAAACAAGTACCGCCTACTGCGCCAGCTTGGCGCAGGTGCCATGGGCGTCGTCTGGGAAGCCTTGCACGAAATTACCCAGCGGCGCGTGGCCATCAAGCTGCTCACGAAACCGTCCGACGATCTCCGGCATCGCCTGCTCCGTGAAGCCCGCATTTGCGGAGCGATAGCGCACCGGAACGTCATCGAGATTCACGACACCGGGGAGACACCCGAGGGAGAGCCCTACCTCGTGATGCAGCTCCTCTCCGGCGAAACGCTCGCCGAGTTGCTCCGCCGAAAGCGTCGACTCGCGCAGCCTCTCGCCGCTCGGATCGGGCGTGACATCGCTCGCGCTCTCACTGCAGCGCACGCCGTGAACGTCATCCACCGGGACCTCAAGCCCGCCAATGTGTTTCTCCATCAGGAGGCCGGGGTCGACGGGCTCGTCGTGAAGGTCCTCGATTTCGGGGTCGCGAAGAACCTCGAGGCGAACGAATCCCTCGTGACGGCCGTCGGCGGCGCCGTCGGGTCCCCGGCATACATGAGCCCGGAGGCCCTCCGGGGCGCGCGGGATCTCGACGCTCGCACGGACATCTGGTCGCTCGGCGTCGTTCTCTTCGAGATGCTCGCGGGGACGAGGCCCTTTCAAGGCGGGGGGCAAGAGCTGCTCATTCGGATCGCGACCGGCAAGATCCCCCGCGTTTCGGAGAGCCTGCGCCACGTGGAGCCGGCGTTCGACGACGTCGTGGCCATGTGCCTCGAGCGTGACCGTGCCAAACGGATTGCGTCCGCCGCGGTGGTCGAGCGCCTGCTCCAGGCCTACGTGGGGCCCGAGGAAGGGTCGCGGATTCACGTCGGTCTCGCGGAGCGCGCCATGGCGCTTCCCGTGTCCGCTCCGGTGAGCCAGCTCGGGAAAGAGCCCACGAAACCGATCACGGGTCCCCGTGGGACCGCGCTCATGATCGATGCGCGTGTGGTGCTCGCGCAAGCGCAGCGCTCCACGCCCCCACCGAGCCCTCCGCCGCCGTCCATGCAGCACGTGGCGAGGCCCGTCGAACCGTCGAGCATCGCTCCGGCGTCGAAGAAGCGGAGGCGCCCATCCATGCTGGGCCTCGCCGTGAGCGCGCTCGTGGCATTTGGTGTCGGTGTGGCCGTGATCCTGGGTTTGGCGAGGTAGCTCGCTCGCGGCGCCGCGCGGCGCCCCTTCCGGGAACATGTGTTGCTGCTGAACGCGTGCCCAGACCAATCGGGCAACGTCTAGAAAACGTCAAACGTGCTTGTGAAGTTCGTGAACAGAGCACGGCGCCAAACAAAAATCTTGTGACACTGCTCGCTTCCATGGAATGCTTGCGAGACCATGAAATCGGGCGACCTCCTCGGCGGCAAGTACCGGCTCGAACAGGAGATCGGCAAGGGCGCGATGGGCGCCGTGTGGGCGGCGTTCGACCACGCGACGAACCGCAAGGTCGCCCTCAAGCTGATCTTGCCGCAGCAGAAGGAGCATCTGACGCACGACCTGCGCCAGCGCCTCCTGCGCGAGGCGCGCGCGTGCGGGAAGCTGCGGCACCGGAACATCGTCCAGATCTTCGACGTGGGCGAGACGCCGCAAGGAGAGCCGTTCCTCGTGCTGGAGCTGCTGCACGGGCAGACGCTCGGCGAGATGCTCAAGGTGAAGCGACGCATCGAGCCAGCGGTCGCGGCGCGTATCGCGGGCGAAGTCGCGAGTGGGCTCGCCGTCGCGCACGCCGCGCAGGTCATCCATCGAGACCTGAAGCCCGCGAACATCTTCCTGCACCGCGAGGAGGGTTTGTCCGAGGACTCGTTCCTCGCGAAGGTGCTCGACTTCGGCGTGTGCAAGAACCTCGACTCGGTCGACAGCGTCGCGACGCAGACGGGCACAGCCGTGGGGTCGCCCGCGTACATGAGCCCCGAGCAGGTGGGCATGCGCAAGGACCTCGACCACCGCACGGACATCTGGTCGCTCGGGATCGTGCTGTACGAGATGCTGACGGGGAGCCGTCCCTTCACGGGCTCGGTGCAGGACGTGATCCGACACATCCTGATCACGCCCGTGCCGCCGCCGTCGAGCAAGGTGCGCGACGTGCCCGCGGAGCTCGACGAGGTCGTCGCGCGTTGCACGGCGGCGAAGCGTGACGCGCGGTTCCCGAGCACGGACGAGCTCGCGCACACGTTGCTCGCGATCGCGGGGATGCCGCGGCCGATGACGCGCAAGGCGACGTTCACGGGCGTGGATCAGCCGATCCCGCAGGCAGCGGTCGCGCAACGCATCCCGACGCTCACGCCGATGGACGTGACCGCGCCGCTGCCAGGCGCAGCGCTGCGCGCGACGCTGGAGAGTGTAGACGACGAGAGTGAGCTCGCCGCGACGTTGCCGCTGCAGGGTCGGATGTTGATGGACATGCGGCCGAGCGCGCCGAAGGCAGCGCGCGGGGAGGACGCGTCGACGGGCACGCAGCTCCTGCAGCCGAACCTGCCGATCGCGTCGCCGGCGCCCGCGTGGAAGGAGGAGATGCAGCAGGCGATCGCAGCGCATCGGCAGTCGCACATCGCGCTGGAAGGTGTGGTGCCGGAGCAAGCGTCGAACGGGCAGACGCAGATGGTGAGCGAGGCGCAGATGGTGCGTATCCCGACGATGGATCCGTCGGGCACGACGTCGGCCGCAGGCGCGCTCGCACACGGCACGGGAGGTTATCCCGCGCCGCCGATGCCGCTGGTGGATCCAGCGATGGCGGGGAAGCGCAAGCGCGGGAAGGGCGTGTTGTTCGGGGTGATGGGCGCGGGGGTGGCAGCGGCGATCGGGGTGGTCGGGTTGCTGGTGGTGAACGCGGGGAAGATCGGCGCGGGGGAGGGGACGGCGAGCGGGAAGGAAGGGGCGGAGGCCGCGAGGAGCGCGGTGGTGATTCCAGCGGCGGCGCCGGAGTTGCCGAGGGCTCCGGTGAAGGCGGAGGCGACGGCGGAGGCACCGTCGGAGCCGGTCGTGGCGGCGAGCGCCATGGTGGCGACGAGCGCGACGGTGGAGGTGGCGACGGCTGCGCCCACGGTGGCGCAGTCGGCTGCTGCGAAAGCGCCTGCTCCGCCGGCCACGTACAAGGCGCCAGCCACGAAGAGGGTCTACAAGTCGGCGGCGCCCCCGAAGTGCACGGGCGTGGGACTGTTCAGGAAGTGTTCGCCGGGCTGACGTGTGCTTCCCGAGCTAGCCTCTTGTGGACGCGCTGAAACTGCGGAACAATCGCGACGCGCAACACATGACGAACGGCGGACCATGTTGAGGACGACACTCATCGCGGCGACCTTGCTCGTGACGGTGCCTGCGTTTGCGCAGGGGCCTGCGGCGGCACCTGCGGCATCGGCGCAGCCCGACGTGAACACGGAAGTCAAGCGGCTTTTCGAGGAGGGCCAGGTCGCGGCAGGCTTCGCGCAGTGGGAAAAGGCGCGGACGGCGTTCGGGAAGGCGTTCGCGTTGAGGCCGCTGCCGCAGATCGCTCTGAATCTGGGTCGAGCCGAGGTGAAGGTGGGCGACGCGTTGTCCGGGGCAGAGCACCTGCAGTATTTCCTGCGGGAAGAGCCGAATCCGGACCCGGCGGAGGTGGCAGCGGCCCAGGCGCTGATCAAGGAAGCAAAGCCGAAGATCGTGACGGTCACGATGAAGGTCGAGCCGGCGGACGCCGAGGTGCTGGTGGATGGGCGGCCGATCGAGAAGCAACTTTTGCCAGGGCCGATTTTCTTGCCGCCGGGGACGCATTCGTTCGAGGCGAAGAAGGATGGGTTTCAGGGGGCAAGTCAGAGTCTCGAGCTGTCGGCGGGGGCGGAGGTCGGGGTGCCGCTGAAGCTTGGGGCGGTGGGGGGTGGAGGGGGGCTCGTTGGGGATCCGGTGGATCCGGGGAAGAAGTCGCCGCCGCCGAAGGATAAGACGTGGATGTATGTGGGGGCGGGGGTGAGTGGGGGGCTTTTGCTGCTCGGGATTGGGACGGCGATCGGGGGGAAGGTCGCTCAGGACCAGGCGTTCGATGCGGCGCGGAACGTTGGTTGCAGCGGCGATCAAGAATGCAAGCCGCTCTACGAACAGCGCGCTTCAATGGTGGAGGGGCTCGCGTACACGTCGCTCATCTCGTTCATCGGCGCGGGGGCGGTGGGTACGGTGACTTTGATCCACGCGTTGAGCGGAAAGAAGCAGACTGCGGACACGAAGGAGGCTTCGATGGCTTCGTTCGTCGTTGTGCCGACCGTGGGGGGCATCGTCGTGCAGGGCACTTGGTAGGTAGGTTGCGCGAGGACGACGGATCTTCTCTTGGGTTGGAGGTGCACGAATGAGGCGGTATGGCGCGTCGCTCTTGATGGGAGGCGTTTTCGTCGGGTTGGTGGTTGCGGCAGATGGCTGTGAGGCCAATCCGTTTGCCATGCCGAGTTATGAAGAGGCGAACACAAGCGGTAGCGGTGGGGCGGGGGCGAGCGGTGGCGGGGGAATTGGGGGGAATGGTGGAGCGGGGGGCCAAGAGCCGTGCGAGGATGACGGGAACGAGTGCACGCTGGATGAGCGTACGGATGCGGGGGAGTGCCACACGCCATTGGTGGGCGCCGTATGCAACGGTGGCTTCTGCGATGAAGCCGCAGGGTGCCAGAGTTGCCTGACGTGTACCGATGATGCCTGCAAGCCGCGCTGTGACGGAACGGCTTGCACCGCTGGCGACCAGTGCAAGAGCACGGTATGCGACGATGCTGATGGCATATGCTGTGACGTCGAATGCGCCGGACCGTGCAAATCTTGCAATCGGACCGGGACGGAGGGGACCTGTACGCGGATGCCGAATGGATTGCAGGTTCCCGACTGCGACGGCAGCGATGCGTGTGATGCGACGGGGGCATGCGGTAGCCTCGCCGGCAAGGGCGCGCTTGGTGCAACGTGCAGCAATACGGGCGATTGTTCGAGCGGTGCTTGCCGCAAGCCCTACTGCCGCTCCGCCGCGGGCGAGCCCTGCGCCGACGACGTGGAGTGCCTCTCGAACTTGTGCGACTCCGCGACCAAGACCTGCAAGAGCTGCGGCGGCGCGGGTGGGCTGGCCTGCGCGATGGGAGCCACTTGCGAAGGTGGTTCCTGCAAGGCGCTCCTGGGGCAACCCTGTGATGCCAACGCAGATTGCGCAGAGGGGACGTGCCAAGGCAAGCTGTGCAGTCTACCGACCGAGGCAACCTGCACCGAGAACGCGCAGTGCACCAGTCGGAACTGCGTGGACAATCAATGCAAGGAATGCAGCTCCGATGCCGATTGCGTTGGCGGCACCAAATGCAACCTCGACACCTTCGCCTGCCTGCTCCCGACCGGCTCCTACTGCGTCAGCGCCGGCCAATGCAACAGCAACAACTGCACCGGCTTCCCCCGCCGCTGCGAATGACACCATAACACGCACGCCACTTTCTTGACAAACCCACCAAGCCTGCGCTTCCCTTGCCCGTGCGCCTCGATCCGCGCCGGAGGTTTTTCATGGGACACCGCGCATCATTCACGGGTTCGCACATTCCGTTCATGCTGCTCCTCGCCGCGGGGCTCCTCGTCTCCTCCGCGGCTCACGGTCAGCCTTCGCAGACGGATCGTGACGTCGCCCGCAAGCTACTGATCGAGGGACGCGAAAAACTCGCTGCGGGCGACGCGGAGGCGGCACTCGAGCACTTCCAGAAAGCCCACGGGCTCATGTACGTCCCCACGACAGGGCTCGACCTCGCGAAGGCATACGGGGAGCTTGGCCGGCTGGTCGAGGCTCGCAATGTTCTCCTGGAGGTCTCGAGACTGCCCGCCGACGGCAATGCGGCATTTCTCGCGGCGCAGGCCGAAGCGTCGGAGCTACTGAAGGCGGTCGATACCCGCATCCCCTCCATCCACTTGCGCGTGACCGGAGCCCCGTCCGAAGCGGTCCGAGTCACCGTGGATGGCGTCGACATCTCCGGTAGCCAGCTCGACACGCCACGGATGCTCGATCCCGGGAGCCATGACATCGTCGTCTCGGCGCCGGGGTTTGTCACGGAGCAGCGCCGGGTGACGCTCGAGGAGGGGGACACGAAGCCGATGCTGGTCGGAGTGATGCTGGTCCCGATCGAAAAGCCGACGCGACCCTTTCCAGACCGAAAGGAGGAAGCGCAGCCCCCGTCGACAGGCAACGGTCTGGTGTATGCGGGGGTCGGTCTGACCAGCGCCCTCGTGCTCCTGGGAACGGGCACGGCGATCGGGGTGAACGTCATCCACGCTCGGGAGCAAGAAGCCCTATCGGCCGGCTGCGAAATCGACTGCGCACGTCGGCATGACGAGTACGTATCGACGCGGGTCGGGCTCGCGTATACGTCGCTCGTTTCGTTCATCGGGGCGGGGGCGGTTGGTGTGGCGACGCTGATCTACGCCAAACCGTGGGAAAAACAGTCCGCGGACATGAAGGAGCCACCCCGAGTTTCGTTTATGGTGGCCCCGACGCTGGGCGGCCTCGTCGTGCAAGGTGTGTGGTAGGGGCGAGTTGGCGATCGGTTGTGTCGTTGCTCGAGGGTAAGCGCATGAAGCGATATGGAGCGCCGCTGGGGCTTGGGATCCTTTTCGTGGGAATTGTCCTGGTGGCGGACGGCTGCTCGTTCGACCCGTTCGATACGGCCACGTACAGTGAGAAGAATGCGTCGACGGGGAATGGTGGTGCGAGTGGCGGTGGGGGAATCGGTGGGAATGGCGGGGCGGGTGGCCACGAGCCGTGCGAGGACGACGGGAACGAGTGCACGCTGGATGAGCGTATAGGTGCGGGGGAGTGCCACACACCATTGGTGGGCGCGGTATGCAGCGGTGGCTTCTGCGATGAAGCCGCAGGGTGCCAGAGTTGCCTGACGTGTACCGACGAGGCCTGCAAGCCGCGCTGTGACGGGACGGCATGCACCGCTGGCGACCAGTGCGAGAGCACTGTATGCGACGAAGCTGATAGCATATGCTGCGACGTCGAATGCCCCGGGCCGTGCAGATCTTGCAATCGGACCGGAACCGAGGGGGCCTGCACGCGCATGGCGAATGGGTTGCAGGTCACAGGCTGCGAAGACATCAAGGCATGTGGTGCCACGGGCGAGTGCGTCAATCTCGGCGGTAAGGGTGCGCTCGGCGCGAATTGCTTCGCAACGAGCGATTGTTCGAGCGGTGCTTGCCGCAAGCCCTACTGCCGCTCCGCCGCGGGCGAGCCCTGCGCCGACGACGTGGAGTGCCTCTCGAACTTGTGCGACCCCGCGACCAAGACCTGCAAGAGCTGCGGCCGCGCGGGTGGGCTGGCCTGCGCGATGGGAGCCACTTGCGAAGGTGGTTCCTGCAAGGCGCTCCTGGGGCAACCGTGTGATGCCAGCGCGGATTGTGCGGAGGGGACGTGCCAAGGCAAGCTGTGCAGTTTATCGATCGATGCTCCATGCACCGGGAACGCGCAATGCGGCAGCCGGAACTGCGTGGACAATCAATGCAAAGAATGCAGCTCCGACGCCGATTGCGTAGCCGGCACCAAGTGCAACCTGGACACTTTCGCCTGCCTGCTCCCGACCGGCTCCTACTGCGTCAGCGCCGGCCAATGCAACAGCAACAACTGCACCGGCTTCCCCCGCCGCTGCCAATGACCCTGCCTACGGTAACTTCAACGGCTTCTTGAACGGATCCTTCTTCTTCGTCCCCGTCGTCCCTGCCGGTGCCTTCACCGTCCCCGCCGCCGTCCCCGTCGCCTTGGGCGCACTCACCCCCACCGACTGCTCCTCCAAAATAACCGACGCATCCTGCCCGTTCACGCTCGCCGTCGCCGTCGCCGTCGGCGCAGCCGTCGCCTTCGCTGTCGGTACGGCAGTAGGCTCCGGCTTCCCCGTCCCCACCACCGGCACCACACTCCCCACGCCCCCCGGCTCCTCCACCGGCACCGTCGGCGCCGATCCAATCCACACCGCCGCAATCACCCCCATCACCGCAATGAACACCCCCACCCCGATCAACGTCGTGAACTGACTCCTCCGCTGCTTCTTCTTCAGCTCCGCCGCCAGATCCACCTGCGGCAACCCCAACCCCAACCCCGGCGCCGCCTCCGCCTTCTCCACCACCTGAACCAGCCCGCCGAGCCCCGCCGGCTCCTCCGCCGCTGGCACCTCCACCGGCTGCGCCCACGGCCGCGCTCCCTCCATCGGCCCCGGCCTCACCGAACCGATCCCATTACTCCCCGTCGCTGTCGCCGTCCCCGCCGCCGCGCCGTGCCCCGTCGTCACCCCATTCTGCTTCGCCTGCTGCTCCTGGACGAACCGCCAGTTCATCCGCAGGTCCGGCATCTGCGAGATCCGCACCTCGTGCGCATTGAACAATTGTGCCGCGATCTCCGCCGGATCCTCCGGCACCTGCTCCAGATACATCAGCACCACGTCCGCAGGCTCCGCCGTCGCCTCCCGCCGCGGCACGAAGCGCACCGTCAACCCTCCGACCACGTCCTGCTCGCGCCCATTGGAAATGGCCGTCCACTTGATGTCCGACTCCACGAGCACGTTCGCGATCCGCGCCATGCAATACGCCAGCGTCGGGAAATCCACCCGGTCCGGGTACACGATCACCACCCGCTTCGGCGGCGTCGAGTGCTCCACCGTCCACCGGAACGAAAGTCCACTCGGCCCCGGCTTGTGCAAATCCTCGAAATCCTCGAGGTACATCTTCAAGAGCGGCAACAGCGCATCCGGGTTCTGCGCGTGCTGCACGTACGTGTGATACCAGCCGCTCCCCTCCGCCTGCGACTCCTCGTCCGGCAAGAGCTTCTGGTAAAACTGCAAAGCCGTCCCGTAAATCGTCTCTCCGTCGAGGTGCCGGTCGATGATCGCCGCGGAATGGCAAAACGGCGGGTCTTGCCGCCCTGCGTGGTCCTTTGCGCCCTTGATTCGCAGGCCGAAGATGAACGCGAGGCCACCATGCCCCGCCTCGTATTGCGTGTCGTCGCGCGACAGGTTCCCGATCGCGAACGCGTACGCGCTCCCGTGCCGCGGCTCGATGTACTTCACGAGGCGCGAGAGGTGGCTGAAATGCTGGCGCGTCAGCGGCTCCTGCGGCACGTCGGGCCGGTAGATGAAGTCGATCTGATGCCCCGGCACGTTGCCGTGGAGGAAGTGGAACCAGGTCGCCCCGTAGGGCACCTTGTACGTCGGGACCTCGTATCCCGCAGTGACCACGTGCGTCTCGTCCATGTCCACCTCCGCTCAACCCCGCCGAGGAGGCGGCTGGCGATTCAGGAGCGGCGCCGTGGCCTCCATCGGGTTGAGGTCCTCGAGCGGCATCGTCGCCTTGACGTTCAGCTTCTGCCCGAACCCCGGCCGCGGGCCGAAGGGCGGCGCGACCGGCGGCTGCGGCGCAGGCGTGTGCTGCGGAGCCTGCCCGTAATGCTGCGGCGCCGGCATCTGCCCATGCCCGTTCGACGGCGGCAGCGCGTGCGGGATCTGCGGCGCCGGGAACGACGGCTGCGACTGCGACGTCGGCCCGTTCATCCCCGGCGTGATCGTCGACGCCCTCGACCGGAACTCACTCTTCATGCGCTGCAGGAGCTGGTTGTCGTACGCCGACTTCGGCAGGATCTGCTCGACGAAGTGCGAGAACAGGACGTGCGTCGAGTGCCCGTAACTCGCCGAGCCGACGAGCACCTTCACGTCGATCTGCGTCGCGTACTGCCGCAGGCTGTCGATGAGCGGCGCGTAGAGCGCCTTCGCCTGCGCCTCCGCCTGCGCGGGTGAGCCCGGGATGAGGTCGCTCTTGTTGATGAAGAGCACCACGCTCTTGCATGACGCCACCGTCTTCGGGCTGAAGAAGTACTTCAGCGCCTGCGGGTTGAACTCGTTGAGCTGCTCGCCGATGCGGTTCGTGTCGACCTGACGCGCGTCCTTGCCGCCGAGGTCGACCACCATCAAGAGCCCGTGGATCTCCTCGATGATGAGCTCCTGCTGCGCGTCCACGATGTGCTCGCCGCCCCAGTCGTGCACCTCGAACACGTGCTCGACGAGCGTGTCCTTGTTGCGCACGTGGCTCACGGTGCGCTCGTAGCGCTCGATCTTCGTCCCCTCGATCGTCCCGAGATCCACGAGCGGGTTCGACCACTTCAGCGTGAGCGAGCTCTTGCCCGTCGCCTTCATGCCGAGCGTCAGGATCCGGTAGACCTTGCGATCGATCTTCGGCCGCTTCTCGAGCTCGCCCTTGTGCCAGTTGAGCTCCTCTTCCATGTGGTCGAGCCAGCCGATCTTCTTCTGGTTCTCGGCGCCGAGCGTGGTGACCTGCGCCTGGAGCTCACGGTTCGCCGCGGCGAGCGACTGATGCTTCATCTCGGCCGCCTCGAGCTCCTCCGTGAGCTTCGAAGCGCGCATGCCGAGGACGATCAAAACGACGACCAGCGCCGTGATGATGATGCCGATGATGATGAAGACCGTCGTCATGCGCCCCTCGCGTCCGACATGGGTTTGGCTCGTGGCATCAGATCACGCAGACCAGGTAACGGGCAACAAATCTTACCACGAATCGTTACACGGCGCGCCTCGTACGCTACCATGCCCGGCATCGGCAGCATTGCCGACATGTCCGCCCTGACCAACGATGAAAGCTGGAAGCACGATCGGGAAGAAGTACCGCCTCGTCCGGTCCATCGGCTCGGGCTCGATGGGCACGGTCTGGGCCGCGGAGGAGCTCGGGACGCGCCGCGAGGTCGCCCTGAAGTTGCTCTCGAAGTCGACGCCGGAGCTGCGGCAGCGGTTCTTGCGCGAGGCGCGGCTCTCGGCTCGCCTGTCGCATCCGAACATCGTGCGCCTGCTCGACGCGGGCGAGACCGACGACGCCGAGCCGTACCTCGTGCTCGAGCTGCTCTCCGGCGAGTCGCTCGCCGACATGCTGAAGACCAAGCGGCGCATCGAGCCGAGGGTCGCCGCGCGGATCACCCGCGACATCGCGAACGCGCTCGAAGCGGCGCATCAGGCGAAGATCATGCACCGCGATCTGAAGCCCGCGAACGTCTTCCTGCACCGCGCGCCGGGCGCGGGAGAGGACGACTTCGTGGTGAAGGTGCTCGACTTCGGCGTCGCGAAGAGCCTCGGCCCCGCCGAGGAGACGCAGGCGACCGTGACGGGCATGGTGATCGGATCACCCGGATACATGAGCCCCGAGCAGGTCGGGCTTCGCGCCGACATCGATCATCGAACGGACCTCTGGTCGCTCGGGATCCTGCTCTACGAGCTGCTCGCGGGCGTTCGTCCCTTCACCGGGTCGCTGCAGGATGTGGTGCGCCAGGTGCTCGTCGCGCCCATCCCGCCGATCTCGGCGCGTGTGCGCGACGTGCCGCAGGAGCTCGAGGACGTCGTGATGCGGTGCCTCGAGAGAGAGCGCGACAAGCGTGTCGCGAGCGCCGCCGAGCTCGCCGCGTTGCTCACGCCGCTCGTGGAGTCGAGCCGGATCTGGAGGGCGCCGTCGAGCGCCGCGATCTCCGTCGCGCGGCCTTCACAATCGTCGTCTCCGCTGCTCGTCGCGTCCGACGCGACGCCGGATGGAACGGCGCTCTTGCAGAAGGACGCGCCCGTGCCCGACCCGCTGCCGCCGTGGAGGCGCGAGATGCAGGAGTCGCTCTCCGCGCATCGGCGCAGCTCGACGTTGACGGCGGGTATCCCCTTGCCTGCCGCGGAAGCAACAGCGCCGCCGATCGTGCGCGAGGAGCCCGCGACGACGAGCACGACCGTTCTTCGTCGCCGGCAGGGTCGGATGATCCGTCTTCTGTCGTTCGGACTCGGCGCGGCGGCGATGCTCGCCCTCGTCTTGCTCGTCCTCGTGATGCGACAGCCGGAGAGCGAGCGAGCGGTGGCCACCGAGGCACCTGCATCGTCGACGGCCCCGGACGCGTCGACCACGAAGCCGGCGATTCATTTTGAGCACAAACCATCTGCGGCGCCGACGACATCCCCGGCACCACCACCAACGCCGTCGTCGACGCTGACGGCTGCGCCAAGCGCTGCGCCTTCGTCCAACGTCGCGCCTCCGCCGTCGTCCTCTGCGCGGCCCGTGCCGCCTGCAAAGCCTTCGGCGACGTACACGCCGCTGCCGCCGTGCACGCTGACGCTCCGGGTCGGGTGCAGGAACGTGAACAAGTCCAAAAACCAGTTCTCTCCATCGGGCCTCTGAGCGAGCACGCGCAAGCGTCGACACGAAGCTGCGAGCGCGCTCCGTGTTTGACCATGCTACGAACTTGTCCTTTCCGAAAAAACACTGCTAGCGCCCTGTGCATGATCGCCGGGAGCCGACTCGGAGGCAGGTACCGCTTGTTACGCCCGCTCGGAGAGGGCGCGATGGGAGTCGTGTGGGAGGCCGAGCACATCGCGACATCGCGTCGCGTGGCGGTGAAGGTCCTCCGCGTGCCCTCCGAGAGCCACCGGCATCGCTTGCAGCGAGAGGCGCGCCTTTGCGGCGCCATCGCGCATCGCAACGTCGTCGAGGTGCACGACGCGGGCGAGACGGAGGCGTGCGAGCCCTACGTCGTGATGCAGCTCCTCCACGGCGAGACGCTCGCCGATCGGCTGCGCAGGGCGAGGCGCTTCAAAGAGGCGGAGGTCGCGCGGATCGGCCGCGACATCGCCCGCGCGCTCGCGGCGGCGCACGCGAAGAACGTCATTCACCGCGACATCAAGCCGTCGAACGTCTTCTTGCATCAAGAGCCCGGGACCGAGGAGTTCGTCGTCAAGGTGCTCGATTTCGGCGTGGCCAAGCTGCTCCACGCAAGCGACACGCTGGTGACCGAGCGCAATGGAATCGTCGGGACCCCTGCGTACATGAGCCCGGAGCAGCTCGCATCGCCGCACGACGTGGACGCGCGCACGGACGTTTGGTCGCTCGGCGTCGTGCTGTTCGAGATGCTGACGGGCGTGCGTCCGGTTTATCCACTCGAGCTGAAGGAGGGCCACGGCTTGCGACCGCGTCCGACGCCGCGCGTTTCGGATTACGTGATGAACGTGGACCCCGAGCTCGACGATCTGGTGGCGTACTGTCTGGAGCGTGATCGCGAGCAAAGAATCGCGAAGGCCGCGACGGTCGCCGATCGGCTCGATCTGTACCTGGCGCTGCGCGCGTGCACGGCGCGACGCTTGACGGACTCGATGTTGATGGTGGAGCCCGGGCGCTTGACGCGTCCCTGGGCGGCGCCGGAGCCACGGATCACGCAATCGTGGCACGGGAGCGACGGCTTTTCGTGGATCCCCGAGACGTTGCCCTCGCGGCCCGAAGGATCAACGGCGGCGGCGATGGTGCGAACGCAGGCGGCGTCGACGAGCGCGGCGGCGGTCGCGATGCGTCCGGGGTCGCAAGCGCTGAACGTGCTCGGCGGGCTGATGTCGCTGATCCTGGTGGCGGTGATCGTGGGGGATCGGATGCACGGACCGGCGCCGGCACCCGCAAAGGCGGAGCGGGGCATCGCGAGCGCGACGGCGGAGATCGCGGCGATGCCGCCGCCGAAGTGTATCGAGGAGCCCGCGCACGAGGACGAACCCGAGGAGCCTGAGAAGGCGCAGGGCACGAAGACGAAGAAGAGGTAGGATCGGGAGTCGCCATGGAACTCGTTTGTCTCTGTCCCCTTCGCGCGTCGACGTTCGCCTGGCAGGCCCATAACGGGGCGCATGCGTTGACGGTGGTTGTCAAGGCTACTTTCGTGGTAGCGCCGGGCCATTGCACGCTCGCGCCGGAGCAGAAGCCGGTGCACGAGGAGGATGGAAGCTGGGACGACGATCCTGCGCGGAGCGTGGTCACGCCGAGCGACAATGCGCCGTACAAGCCACGCGCGGACGTGATGCTCGTGGGGCACGCGTATGCGCCGGGGAAACAGCCGGTGCGATTGGTGATGACGCGGCTCGTCGTGGGGGAGCTCGATAAGTCGATCGAGGTGTGGTGTGATCGAGGGTTCCGGGTGCAGGACGGGCAACTGCTGGAAGGGCCGCGGTTCTTGAAGATGCCGCTCCGGTGGGAGCGAGCGGCGGGCGGGCCGGAGACGAACAACCCCGTGGGGATGAGGTTCGACGCGGCGCCGGATGCGTATGGAATGGTGCCGATCCCGAATTTGCAGCCGCCGGGGATGTTCGTGTCGAAGCGGTCGGATACGTATGCCCCGGTGTGTTATGGCCCGGTCGGAGGGGAGTGGCCGGGGCGGAAGCAGCGGCTCGGGCGTTTGGCGGGGACGTTTTCGCAGGCGGGGTGGGCGGAGCGGCCGCTGCCGGAGGGGCTGGATGCCGCATATTTCCAGGCGGCGCCGCCGGATCAGCAGGTGGCGGAGATCCGGCCGAACGAGCGGATCGTGCTGGAAGGGTTGCATCCGGAGCATGCGCGGGTGGTGACGAGTTTGCCGGGGGTGCGGCCGAGCGTGGTGGTGGATCGGGCGACGGGGGAGCGGGAAGAAGTGCAGCTCGTCGCGGATACATTGTGGATTGACACGGACCGCGGGTTGTGCTGCGTGGTTTGGCGGGGGAGGATCGGGCTACGGAGCGCGGAGGAGGCGGGGCGGATTGTGGTGAGGATGGAGGAGGCGGGGGCCTCGAGGGCGGAGGTCGCCGCGGAGGAGATCGAGGAAGATTTGCTGGAGACGATTCCGCCGACGGCGCTGACGGCAGGGGAGGGGGATGAGGGGGAGGATCTGGCGGCAATGACGCTGGTGCCAGCGTTCGGGGGGAAGGCGGCGGGGCCGGTGATGCCGTTTTGGGGAGGAGCGAAGCCGTCGGAGTCGGGGGGCGCGTCGTCGTCGCGTGGGGCGGGGGCGGGATTGCCGTTCGGGCAGCAGGCGAGTTTGGCGGCGCTGCGGGCGTTGGAGGCGGCGGCGCTGCCGGTGGCGGGGGATCAAACGTTGCTTCCGCCCATGGCGAGGAAGGCTGTGACGCCGGCCGCGAGCGCGCCGCCGATTGCGCCTCCCGCGTACGTGCCGCCTCCTCCGCCGGTGGCGGCTCCGCGCGCGACGGCGGAGAGCGTATGGAACGCGGGCGCTCCGGCCATGGCCGCGCCGTCCAGGGAGACGATTGGCTCGGCCGCGGCGGCTGCTGCGGCTGCTGCGGCGGCGATTGCGACGCCGAGCGTGGATCGAGCGAGCCAGGAGGGAGCGGTAGCCGCGTCGAATGCGGCGGCGGGTGCGGTGCCGTGGAGCGTGCCGAAGCGGGATTTGCGTCCGGCGATCGCGGAGAACGAGGTCGCGGGCGTCGAGCCGGCGCGGGAGATGTTGCAGCTTCTGTGGTACGACCCCGAGAGCATAGCGCGAATGCGGCGGGTGCCGGCGTGGAAGAAGGTATTCGAGGAGCTCGAGCGGAGCCCGCGCTCGCGAGAGATCGAGATCGTGGATGGAGCGCGCGAGCCGTGGGAGATCGAGGATCGGCAAGAGGTTTTTCAGGTCCTCGCCAAGGCGCCGCGGACCGACGGCAAGGGTGTGGAGGAGGCGCTGGAGGGCGCGATCGGGGAGGACGGGAAGTTTGTCCCGCCGATGGTGTTGCTGGCCGGGGAGATTGAGATGCCGTTCGACGAGCTGGAGGCGCTCAAGGCGGCGATGTCGACGGCGGCGCCGCTGGTGACGGCGGCGGATGAGGGGCTGAAGGCGGCGGTCGGGGTGGCGAAGGATTTCGTGCAGATGCCGGGGTTATCGGCGGCACCGGCGGTGTGCGAGGGGTTGACGACGCGGATAAGGGACGCGTTTTCGCGGGAGAAGAAGGGGTTGCCGGCGGATTATCTGGAGCAGCAGATGGAGAGGGTGCTGCTCGGGGGGAGGCATTACCAGAAGAGAGAGGTGTTCGGGGGGAGGTTCTTGCGGTGTTTGATTTGGTTGCCGGGGGAGAAGGCGGGGATCGTGGGGTATCTGCCGGAGGAGGTGGGGAAGAAGGTGCCGATGTGGAGGCGGTGGCGGGGGAGGATCGTGGGGGAAGTACATCCGCAGCAGGACCAATTCGAGGGGCGGGGGCGGGCACTCCGGGTGGTGGCGGTGGGTAGGTCCGGCGGGGTCGCATAGGTTCGTCGCCTACGAGGAGCGTGTCATGGGCAAAGGCGATCATGTCTTCAACAACGTCGTAGCCAAGTTGACCAAAGCCTTCGACGCCGGTCTCGCAGCCTGTTTTGGGAGCATCAAGAAGCCGCTACGCGGCGAGAGTGGCGAGCGATTGGCACGGGACGCGAACCTGCGCGACGCGTGGATGCGACGGCACATGCCGCGGACCTGGGCGGCGTTACACCATTTCAAGGATCATCCCGAGCTGGTGATTTTGCGCGAGAAGCTACAGACGACGACGTACGTGGGGGGCGACGTCAACACGAGGGCGTACTCGGAAGCGTGTGTGCAATTCGAGGAGGCGGTGAACCTTTTTTTCGAGAATCTCGCGCGGGGGCGGGCGCCGCTCGACGCAAACGTAATGTTACCGGACATCGCGGCGGTCCGGAGGGCATTTTTCCACATGACGCAGGTGGCGGAGGATCCTGGGGCGTTGGCGAGGCTGCTCGAGCATTGCAAGGACAATCCGCGCGAACGCAAGCAGGTCGATGCGGAGATCGAGCAGGTACGCGAGAGCATGCGCTGGGCGTGGGGAAGGTGCGAGTATTTGTTTCGGATGGTAACGCAGGAGATGGTTCAGGGGTGAAGGGGAGGCCCCCTGCGTCAAGACAACCGGATGCGGCCTTTCATGTTGGTGCAGGATACTGTTTCTGGTAGTCGAGCAAGAAGCTGCGCACTTCGTTGAACGGGTATCGTAGGTGGAGAGGAGAGGCTGACGGGGGAGTCTGTGGCGAGTTTGAGGACGGTCGCTGACCTGGGTGTTGCTTTCTCGGCTGTAGCGCCGGTGAATGGCTGACGATTCGCAGGCCACTGCCGTTCCGCGCCTAGCAACTCCTTTCCCGGCCATGAGCGCCTCGCGAGGGCAGCCGAACTGTACTATGTTAAAGATTTCACAAAATCAAATACAAGCTTTCGAAGCCAGCGCCCAGCGCAGCTTCGAGGAGGAGATGACCTCGCATATCAGAACCTTTGCGCCGCGACGGTGTCGCGAGATAGACGATGGGCAACTGCGCATGGCTGTCCGAGACGGGATCAATCGCGCCAGGGTGTACGAATTCACCAATAAGGGGCCGATACGACTCTTCTTGGAGACCATGCTGCTGTTCGGCGCTCACTTTGATACCGACCCGCAATACCCGGTTTTTGCATCGCAGCTCAGTGCGAGCACCGATCAGATGGTCCGCGCCGAACGCATCTACGACGAGATCGTAGCGTACCAGTCCGTCGTGCTGGGACAGGGCAGTAGGAATCTACGCGATGCGCTGGCCGCGCTCATCGATCTGGCGCGAAGCAGCGGGGCCCGTGTCGACGACTTTGACGCGAACATGCTGCAGGCGTTGGCGTCATCGTTCCCCAAGAAGGCTGCCTATGTCGGCCGGGAAAGACTACAGGGCCTGATCCGACGCGGAAGGGTGGAGGCGAGCGGTTACGGCCTCCATGGAGCGCGAGCGCAGACTATCCTGGTCACGGCGATGTTCGCGCTCGGTCACGGGATCTCGCGTGATTGGTTGTATCCCGCCGTGCAGCAGGCACTGGCGGACATGAGCGTCAGGGATACGAGCGCTCTCGCCGAGCGATTCGAATCCACGTTGCTGCTCCTGTTGGAGCGGACTTTGGCCGATATCTCGAAGGAAGCACAGTGATGAACTCCTTTACCACCTCCCCTACACCCCCCAGCACCGACGATGGCGCGATATCATCGATTGGTTCGATCGCCGCATGCCAGGTCCTGGCCCTCCGTGCCTACTTTGCAACCAAAGTCGTGACAGAGACGGACGGTACGACCACGGTTCGCCTGGACAGAATCTACACGCATGTTCTCGGACGAGTGGTTTATGTCGTCGTCGAGTGCACGTATGTCTGGCACGGCGCAAGTGTGACCATCAAGCTCAGAACAAATGACGAACGTCTCACTGGCGTTTCGCAGCAGGTGCTGCGAGTGACCGATGGAACCGCTGATGTCGAGAGTTTCACCGCACGGGTAGGGGAAACATCCGCGCTCAATGACAACACGGGAGCCTGCGCCTACAACAACTTGGTCGAATTCAACAACAAGGCGATTTTCAAGCTGACCCTTAGACCTCACGCGCGAGCCGAATTCGATGTCTGGGCAGAGCACATCCAAGACGCAGGGCGGAACCTGCCGTCGATCGGGATCGAGCTCTCTTGCGCATGGGAGAGCTTTTCTTTCACCAATGCGGTGGAGTTTCCGCTCACAATAGAAAACAAGAAGGTCTACGAAATCCACCACAGAGACAATACGTACAACTTTTTGCCGACGTATACAGACAGCGGGAGGACGGTGCGGAAGAAGATCTCCCACATCGAGAACGACTTCACAGATAGGGTGAAGTACTATTTTTTCAACAGGATCGATAATTGTCACGAGATCTGTGAGGTTCCGCAGACCAGCGTGAGGAGGCGGGCCAATGGTCAAACCGTTACTGGGACCGCGGTACCAGCGGGACATATAGAGTCACATGCCGCTCCGGGAGGTGATGCCGATACGAATTACTACTACAACCAGCCCGCCACCCCGCCGGACATGACAACCAAGGATCCGCGATGGCTATACTTTGGGATCGTTACAACAGGCAAACCCGGCACCACGTATGGCATCAAAAGGTACGACCTGGCAAGTCCAAATAATCCTCTTGACATGGTCGATTTGGTACAAATGCCGAACGACCTAAACTACGACGCGGAAACGGGCACAAACAGGGTGTGGGCTACGTTTGCCTACGAAAACACCGAAAGAAGATCCTGCAATCCAGGTTGTTTTGCCGGTTTCCTCGGTGCGCTGATCCAGCTCGGCAGGGGCGATATCGTGTGCACGGGAATGTGTTTCGACGATGCGACGAGCTACCCGAGTGTGACTCACCCGAATGGTGATAGTGCAGATACGCTCTACCTGACCACGCAGGCCGATGAGCAGCTAAAGGTCAATGCACTGCGAGATCATTATTTTGCAAGAATCCGTAGGGGGAGCAGCGGCTGGAAGGGGGGACTTCAACACACGGTGTATACCCCCTTTCACGAAGATCACCTACACGCTGAGGATTTTGACGTCGCTCGGGTCGTCGTACTGAATCCCTGAGACGGTGCTGAGCGAGGACTTATGGCTTGAGAGCGCTGGCTTTGACGAGGTAGTGGAGGCCAAGGGCGCGCGAAGCACGTGTTTCTTCAGTATCGGCGTCATGCCGCGCAGTGCGAACGCGAATGGGGAAGCGAGACGGGAACGGGATGCTGGGGATCCCGCTCGGGACGGGGGTCCGGCGAATGCGACCCTCCTGCCCGAGCACGTAGGGCAAACCGCATTTCCTCCTCCCCCGGCGCCTAGCTAGATTGACATACCGACGTGACTCGTCGGCGGTCTGCGCACTTCACTGCGTTTGCTCCGACAAGTCGTATGTCCAGAAATAGTGTACGTAATTCGGCTTCTTGGGCAAACGAACGATGTTGTATTTACGCTCGCCGCTCGCGACACCATTCTGATCCAGATGGAAAAAGTAAGTACCTCCAGCGGCGGCGTATGGGCCCTTGATCGTGCCGCTCAAGATGCCTTCGGCGATTTCGGCGCACTTCTTGAGCTTTGCGCACTCGCTGCAATTCAACTGCTCGGGACGATCGAGCTGGTTCCACCCCTGCGCTCGTGGCTCCGCCTGCTTGCTCGCGCGCTCGCGTTCGAGCTGCTTCATGCCTTTTGAATAAGACTCGTACTGGACCTGACCCCGGCTCGTGACGTGGGCGATGACTGTACCGATGTCGTCTTTCGCACCAAAGGAGGCCATCGTCGACTTGGGGTGCGTTTTGATGGCGGCTTTGCGGTTCAATATCGACCACCCCACCGCAGCGCGCTCGTCATCCGTTGGTGCGTCTGCTGCCTCGGCGTAGATGAGTCGCGTGAGGAGAACCGTGTCTTTGGGCTTGGCCTTGATGCTCGACACATCGCAGGAAAGCCCAAGCTGAAATCTCGCAAACTTGCGCTTACTTCCGACCTCGATGCGCGCTTTGATGGTCACCGTCGTGCTTGAGCCGTTGAACTGTGCGGTCAAAGGATCCAGCAACGAGCGTGCATTCACGACAGGACCCGTTGTCTGTTTCTTGCTGTTCCACTCCCATGATATCTTCTTTGAGACATCCACCCGCTTTCCACCCTTGTAGATTGCAGTCGCAATACCCTGAAGCAGCTCTATCGTCTGTCCGCAGGAGAGTCTCAACTCGATGCTCTGATCTTGTGGAGCCGCCGTTACGGAACGTGTCAACGCGAACGAGACAGCGCCGTCGTGAATTCTATGAGGGTGCGGCTACAACAGCGGCAGCTCGCGCCTCGCGTCGCGGCGTCTTCGCCGCGGCGTGAGGCGCACTCTGGTTTCTGG